>JBJXGJ010000145.1:0-3166 GCA_046153805.1 Ferruginibacter sp.
GAAACAAAAAACTTAGACTTCTCCCATCAGGCTATTAAAACAAATAACCGCACTACCATTATTTCAATTGTATCAATTGTTGCATTGCTTATTATTGCTGTAGCTGTTTATTTAGCACTGTCAAACAATGAAAATCCTGAACAGGAAAATACAATTCAACCAGTTGACAGCAGTACATTATCAACCACAAACGATACCATTGCTACTCAGCCAAAAGAAATCGATGCTGTACCAAAAGATGACAGTTCCTTTCAATTGGTTATCAACAATTATAAAACAGAAGCAGCAGCAAATTCAAGATTGCAGGCACTATTACTGAGAGGCCACAGCGTAAGTATGCAAACAAAAGACAGCAGCAGGTATCAAATACTTTTAACAGTAAACAAACCGCTGAGTGATACTACTTATGTTATTGATTCCTTGAAGAAAATGTTTTTGTGGAAACCGCAACTTGTAACACAGTAATATGTTTAGGCAGTTACCTATACTGTTTGCGCTTTATTTTTTTATAACTGTACTTGATCTTGTTTTTATTTACTTTAATCTTACTGATCTTCGCTGGTTTACAAAACCATTGCTGATGCCCTTACTGCTGATTGCTGTGTTTACAAAACGAACAGAAATTAAATTATATCAGCTTATTGTTAGTGCCTTGTTTTTTTCATGGGTAGGTGATGTGTTATTGCAGATGAAAGGAATGTTTATTCCCGGCCTTATAAGTTTTTTACTGGCGCATATATTTTATATTGTTTATTTTATAAAAATTCAACAGCAAAAAAAGGGCATACTGCAATTGCAACCGCTCATTGGTATTCCTGTGCTGGTTTACATTCTTATTTTTCTTTTTCTGATCTACCCTTTTTTAGATGCATTAAAAATACCCGTTACAGTTTATGGTATTACTATCGGCACAATGTTGCTTATGGCCATTAATACCAAACGAAAATTGAATGATGATGCTTCCGCACTTTTCTTTAATGGTGCCTTGCAATTTGTAATTTCTGATTCTTTACTTGCAGTAAATCTGTTTGCTTACAATTCTGTTGTACTAAGTCTATGCGTAATGCTTACATATGCAAGTGCACAGTGGTTGATTGTTAGAGGAAGTATGAAGGTGGCTGTTTAGGCATATTGATAGATTCTTTTGAAAGAAAAAAATAAAACCCCTTTACTTTCTAAGAAATAGTTTTTACCTTATATGGATGAAAAAAATAATATTCTTCATACTCCTGATATGCAGCACCAGTTCAGCATCAGCTCAAAGTTCCAAAATAGAATTATTCGACCTTATAAAAAAACTGCTGAACGACAGTACCGGCTATGAAAATGTGGGCGACTGGGCAGTGGGGCAACCTAAAAAATTTCCTGTAAAATGGAACGAAGATCAGCTTAACATGAGCGAGGATACCAGTATTAATTTTTACAGAATGGGTACTGCCGATATTATTTTAAAAGGCCGCAGTTTTATGCAGTCAGGAAAGCCTGTTAAATGGAATATTATGCTCAAAGGCCCACGCATGGGATATACTTCTTTCAGCATCATCCGTTCACCAAGTACAGAGTTACAACCTAAATACACAATTGATAGCATATTTGGCAAAAAGCCTTTTACAGCAAAACTCCTGAAGAGCTGTGATGGAAAAACTCTTAGCGGTTATTATTATTACGAAGTAAAGCTTCCAAAAAAAGATATTGCCTTTATTAAATTAAGCTGGGTATCTGTAAACGGAAACACGGCAATTAGAATTGATTGTTTTGATAACTGGAGTAAGTATGCTGTAAAATTGGATTGTAAGTAATGACTCTTACTATAAAAAATCCCATCCCGCATTAGCGGGACGGGATTTGTATTTTCTTACATCTTACTTATTTGATCATGGATATTAATATCCACCCATGCCGCCCATATCAGGCGCACCATGGCTATGTGCTTCTTCTTTCTTAGGCTTATCTGCAATTACGCATTCAGTAGTTAAGAGCATACCTGCAATAGAAGCTGCATGCTCAAGAGCAACACGGCTTACTTTTGTAGGATCAATCACTCCTGCTTTGAATAAATTTTCATACACGTCTGTGCGTGCATTAAAACCAAAATCGCCTTTGCCTTCTTTAATTCTTTGTACTACAATAGAACCATCAATGCCTGCATTGGCAGTTAATGTACGCATTGGCTCTTCTAAAGCTCTGCGAACAATTTGCATACCTGTTTGCTCATCTTCAATTTGTCCACGAACCTTTGCTTCTAACGCATCAATGGCACGTATATACGCAACACCACCACCGGGAACAATTCCTTCTTCCACAGCAGCTCTTGTAGCATGTAATGCATCATCTACTCTGTCTTTCTTTTCTTTCATTTCCATTTCAGTAGCTGCACCAATGTACAATACGGCAACGCCACCTGCTAACTTAGCCAAACGTTCCTGTAATTTTTCTTTATCGTATTCGCTGGTTGTATTTTCAACCTGAGCTTTAATTTGATTTACTCGGGCAGTAATATCTTTTTTAGCACCCTTACCACCTACTACAGTTGTATTGTCTTTATCAATTGTTACAGAAGATGCCTGACCAAGATATGTAAGATCAGCATTTTCTAATTTGTAACCCTGCTCTTCGCTGATAACAACACCAGCAGTGAGGATTGCAATATCAGTAAGCATTTCTTTTCTGCGGTCGCCAAAACCCGGTGCCTTTACTGCTGCCACTTTTAATGTACCACGGAGTTTGTTTACAACCAATGTTGCAAGAGCTTCACCTTCTAAATCTTCAGCAATAATTAAAAGAGGACGGCCGCTTTGAGCTACTTTCTCCAGTATGTGCAGAATATCTTTCATTGCAGAAATCTTCTTATCATAAATAAGAATGTACGGGTTCTGCAATTCTACTTCCATTTTTTCGCTGTTGGTTACAAAATAAGGAGAGATATAACCTCTGTCAAACTGCATACCTTCTACCACATCTACAGTTGTATCTGTACCTTTTGCTTCTTCTACAGTAATCACACCTTCTTTACCCACTTTTGCAAATGCTTCAGCAATTAGTTTGCCGATAGTTTCATCATTGTTGGCAGAGATAGTAGCCACCTGCTGAATTTTTTTACTGTCGTTACCAACAGTTTGTGATTGTGATTTTAAGTTTTCTACTACACTGCTAACTGCGTTGTCAA
>JBJXGJ010000147.1:0-2571 GCA_046153805.1 Ferruginibacter sp.
CATTCCTTTTTTCTGTCGGTAAAAAATATTTGACACTGTTTATCCAATCCCGATAATTTCAAAACCTTCATCATTGCCGGAAGTTGGGTTCGTGTATCGCTGCACCAGTTTCCTCCAAAAATAAGCAGGGTGTAGTCTTTGAATAATTTTAACGAGTCTATTACAGTTTTGTTGGGCTTGTAATTTCTGCACCCAACCCTATACCAGCGTTCCGATTGGAGAGTTTTAGAAGTAATTTTACCGGTAAGTATTTTCTCCTCCAAGGGTTGGGCTTTAAACTGAAACCCGGTGAATAAGAAAAAAACGAGGATCAAACCGGAAATTTTTTTATGCATGAATACTATAATTGAATTTTGAAATTGAGCAGGTAAAAGTAATATTTGTCCAAACAAATAAGATGAGTAAAAAGTTCAAAAAAGCAGAAGTTACCCAAGCAGCCAAAAAGCGGGATGTTTTTTTGTTGTTTACCCTCGGACTAACCTTCTTAATTTTTCTGAAGGGACTCGATTACGACATTCTCAATTTTGATGATAACGAGTATTTCAGCAATTATCCGGAAATACTGAAACTGAATTTTGCGAATGTTATCAAGTACTTTAGCAAGTATTATGTTTTGATGTACCAGCCCTTGCCGGTGCTGAGTTTTGCAATAACACACGCCCTGTTTAAATTTAGCCCTGAGGCACAACATGCCTTAAATCTGGGATTTCATTTATTCAACATCTATTTGGTGTATACTTTCGTTGGGCTTCTTAACAACAAACCGGGTGTAAAACAGACGGTTGCTTTTTTGTTTGCCTTGCATCCTTTGGTGGTGGAAGCTGTAATGTGGATCTCCTGTCGCAGCAGTGTAATGTATGTCTGTTTCTATCTTTTAGGACTCATTGCCTTTTTACGGTATCGTGAAAATGGCGAAAAAAAACAGTTACTACTTTGTTATCTCTGGTTTTTACTTTCCTTGCTTTCTAAAGCTCAGGCAGTAACATTTCCCTTGGTATTGCTGTGCATTGAGCTATTTCATTTTAAGGTACGCTTTACCTGGCAAATGCTTTTGCAAAAAGCACCCTTTTTTTTTCTTTCTCTAATTTTTGGGTTGGTTGCCATGGGCGATACCGATACCGGAGAAAATATGGCCTTTATTGCCAATGCATTTTCGGGTTTGGACAAAATATTTCTTATTTTTTATGAACTAACCTGGTACCTGATCAAATTAATGGTTCCGCTTAACCTTTCGCCTATTTATGTGTATCCTATAAAAACGGACGGTTTATTGCCATGGATGTATTATGCCTCGGCAGTTGTGTTTTTTATGATTGCGTGGTTGGTTTTTAAGAATTACAAAAACCGCAATTATTTACTTTTTGGGATTTTGTTTTTTTACTTAGTTTTATCTGTAGCTCTACAGATCATTCCATCGCGCTTGTTTATTGTGGCCGACAGGTATGGCTACCTTCCCAATATTGGTATTTTTTATATACTGGCTTGCCTTTTTTCGGAGTGGAAAGAAGGTGGTATCCGCATTTTCTCAAACTTTAAAGACAAGACATGGCTTGGGTATGGTGTTGGTGCTGTTTTGGTTTTACTATCCTTTTTGCAAGTGTCGGTTTGGGAAAACAACCTTAGCCTTTCGGATCGAATTATCGATGTAAACCCGGAGACTTCTTATATCGGCAGAGCTTATGGTATTCGAGGAAATTACAAATTAAATACGCTTCGCAAATCAGACGAAGCCTTGGCGGATTATCAAAAGGCAGCTGCTTTGGACAGCACTGATCTGTTGTCGCGTTACCAAATGGCCATGATGTACCAATCTGCCGGAGATTCAAACACGGCCATTTATTATTACCGGCAAGCACATAAAGCAGATCCAAGTTCGCCCATGCCACTCACGGATCTGGGTGTTTTATACAGCAATCAGAAAAAGCACGTAAAAGCAATGGAATTAGCAGATAGTGCACTTTTAATAGAAAAGAACTTCCCCAATGCCATGGTTTTAAAAGCTGTGTGCATGCTAAACTTAGGCGATCCTTCCGGTGCAGAAAAGCAATTATCCACTTGCATTCAATTTAACCCCGATTTTCCGGAGGCCTACAAAAACCGAGGAATTATTCGCATCAACGACCTCAAAAACAAAGACGGTGCCTGCCAGGATTTTAGAAAAGCAGCGGATTTGGGCGATACAGAAGCGGTGGATATTGTGAGGAGTTATTGTGAGTGAGGTTTCAAACTAAATTTGTTGTCGAAATCTAGTTTAATGATGTGCAAGTAGTCTACATTTCTTGAACTATCGCCTTTAATCTATTCACGTTTTGGAATCCAAAAATCATTAAAGAAAAACGGTAGCTTTCTTAATTCATAACAGCAACATCACAATCGCCTTCTTATAGTATAAGCTTAAGAACTACAATAAATTTAAGTAGGTTGTTTAACTTAGTAAACGATAGATTGTATATATTATAAATGCAAGACCTATGAAACTAAATAAGATCGAAGAGGAATAATTTAAATCTTGTCCATCCATAAGAATAAAATTTTGAGGATCTTCATGTTGATATAAAATAATAACTTCCG
>JBJXGJ010000150.1:0-10812 GCA_046153805.1 Ferruginibacter sp.
GAATAATGCAACATTTATAAGAACCATTGGCAAAGCAAGAGCCAAAGTAATAATCGGATTAAATAATTTGGTGTGCAACAGGGAATATTTTCAAAAAGACGATATATAAAAGCATTTTTAGAGATGCACATAAGCAGTTGTACTAACCCTAGGGCTAAAAAAATGAATGAGTGTATTAGAGGCCATTGGGCAATCGAAAATAGATTACACTGGAATTTAGACGTTATAATTGGAGAGGATGATTCAAGAAGACGAGTTGGACATGCAACTAAAAATTATAATTTAGTTTTAAAAATGGCACTAACTCAGAAAAAAGATGTAAAAAAATATCAAAGAGAAGGAAAATGATAAAGGCAATGAGTAATGTAGCGTGTAGAGAAAGAATTATGCAAGTTTAAAAGCGATTGCCCTGTATTCAACCAACCAGCCAGCCAATAACTAATGTCCTTTCAAACCAATAACTAATGTCCTTTCATCAATACCTGTAACTGATATATAACAATGCACTGTATCGTCGGGCAATAATGCTGGGGCAATTTCCGGCCATTCTACCATACACAGCTTACCGCTGTATAAACAGTCTTCCACGCCGGCTTCTATTGCTTCCTGTGCGCTTTTTAAACGGTACAAGTCTAAATGGTAAATAATTTTTCCTTCGGCAGATGTATATTCATTTATAATAGAAAACGTTGGGCTGCTTACCGTATCCTTTACGCCAATTACATTGCATATAGCATGTACAAAAGTGGTTTTACCCGCACCCATTTCGCCATGCAGGGCTATCACCTTTTTACCTTCAATGGCATCTAGGAATTGAACGGCTGCTTCATTTATTTTATCTAGAGAAAAACTTACATCCATGTTGCAAAGATAAAATGCATAATTAGTAAATGGTTAACGGAGATAGAGATAATTTTGCAGCATGCAAACAACGGAATTGAAAGTAGAAGGAATGACCTGTAGCAACTGTGCATTAAGCGTAAGCAATTACCTTAAAAAAGAAGGCCTTTCAGATGTAAAAGTAAATCCGATAACCGGCGAAGTAAGTTTCACATCAGCAGAAGACGCGGGAATTATAAAATTAACTGCAGGCATAAAAAAACTGGGCTACAACGTGTTTGATGAAAGTGTGGGTGATCAACCGAAAAAAGCATCATTTTTATCTAACAACAAGCAACGTTTTTTGTTCACGCTGCCTTTTACTTTAGTTTTAATGCTGCACATGTTGCCTATGGGTACTTACACCCATTGGTTGATGAAGCTGTGGATACAACTTGCTTTGTGCCTTCCCGTTTTTATGACTGGTATGTATTTTTTTGGCCGAAGTGCCGTAAAAAGTTTACTACATGGCACCCCAAATATGAATGTGCTCATTGCAGTAGGCGCGCTGGCATCATTCGTTTACAGTCTGGTTGGTGCCATATTGAACTTAGGAGAGCACTATCTTTTTTTTGAAACGACTGCATCAATTATTACATTGGTATTTTTTGGCAATTACCTGGAAGAAGCTTCCATTCAATCTACACAAAAGGCAGTTCGTTCATTAACAGCTTCGCAAAAAGTAATGGCAAATATGATTGCTTTTGATGATGAACACAAGGAACAGATTTTTCCGATGGAAAATATTTTTTTAAAGACAGGAGATTTGGTGCTGATAAAAAATGGGGAGCAGGTGCCTGCAGACTGCAAAATTTTATGGGGCGATTGCATGGTGAACGAAGCAATAATAACGGGGGAAAGTTTGCCATTGGCAAAAACAAAAAAAGACTTTTTAATTGGAGGCAGTGTGTTGGCAGATGGGCTGGTAAAAGCACAGGTTACCGCAGCAGGTAAAGATACCGTGCTCTCGGGTATTGTAAAAATGGTGCAGGATGCACAGGCAGAAAAACCACCTATGCAAAAACTGGCAGATAAAATAAGTGCCATATTTGTACCGATTGTTTTGGGGCTGGCCTTGGTTACTTTTTTGGCTAACTTTTTTGCCTTTAATATTTCCGGCGGTGATTCTTTGATGCGGGCAATTGCAGTATTGGTCATTTCGTGCCCATGTGCCATGGGGCTTGCAACACCGGCAGCTATTGCCGTTGGGCTTGGTCGTGCTGCAAGGCTGGGTATACTTTTTAAAAATGCATGTGCGTTGGAATCGTTTAAAAAAATACAGCAGGTCGTATTTGATAAAACTGGTACGCTCACCACAGGTAAGTTTACCATCACGGGTTTTTCAGCAACAATTAATGAAGCAGAATTTAAAAGAATTGTTTTTTCACTGGAAAAATTTTCTAATCATCCTATTGGTAAAACAATTGCTGCAGATTGGAAAATGAACAGCCCCATCAACTGGAAAAAGATTGAAGAAATGAAAGGCATTGGTGTAAAAGCTACCGATGCTGGCGGTGATGTTTATGACGCAGGTTCTTATAAATTGTTACCTAGTAGCAACAGCCCCAACCATAACATTCATGTTTTAAAAAACGGAATTGAAATCGGCTGGATAGATGTGCAGGATGAAATACGCCCCGAAGCCAAAGAGGTGATAGCCTCATTGCACAAAAAAAATATAAAGACAATATTGCTGAGTGGCGATTTAAAAAGTAAATGCGATGTACTTGCGCAGCAGCTAGGCATAGATGAAGTGTATGCAGAGCAGACACCTGCGCAAAAAATGGAAAAAATTGCGGCTTTAAACAATGCCATTCCCACAGCAATGGTGGGTGACGGCATAAACGATGCACCTGCGCTGGCAAAGGCCACACTAGGCATATCTTTAAGCGATGCATCACACATAGCCATGCAAAGCTCCGATGTTATTTTAATGAACAGTGGCATTAAAAATTTGCCGCTTGCACTTGGGCTTGGAAAGCATACTTACCGTACCATAAAGCAAAATTTATTCTGGGCATTTATATACAATATAGTTGCCTTACCTATTGCAGCTTTTGGGTTGCTCACGCCCACATTGGCGGCACTTGCAATGGGTTTTAGCGATATAGTGTTGGTGGTAAATTCGGTGTGGCTGTTTGTGAAAAGGGTAGATTAAATATTGTTATGTGTTGATCTTTTGCCAAACAAATTTATTAAGGATAAGATCAGTAAAGTAAGAAGCCAAAATATTCCTGAATAAAAAATAAGCACTATAGTGAAAATGTAGAAAAACCCTAACTCTTTTATTTGCTTTTGGATAAATAAAAAATAGCTTATTTTATTTTCGAAATTTACTTTTATGTAGTCAACTGCGCTTTTTGGACTTGCAATTATTTTACCATTGCGGTCTAATACAAAATAAAGTGGATATACATTTGTTTTATAATTATGTATTATGTAACTGCCAGCTTCTGGGAAACTATCAATTGGTGGTTGAAGTAAAGCATGCGACCATCCTTTAACATTTTTATAAAGAAAAGCTACTCTCTTATTGTTTGCTTTTAAAAGCTTTTGCCAATCATTTTCTGAATCAATTGAAACACTCAGTATCGACAATTTATCTTCTTTGCCTTTAATAATATCTTCAAACTGATTCATTTCAGTGATACATGTTGGGCATTCTTCAAACCAAAAATCAATAATGGTGAAATCTGTTTGTAGAATATTTTTTTCTATTTTTTCTCCTTTATTATTTTTCAAGTAATCAAATGAAAAGTGTGAACCTACAATACTATTTTTTCTATTAAATTTTTTGTTATCTATCAATTTTTTTTGTTCATAGAAAAAATATGCAGTAATAAGCATAAATGGTAAGAGCAACAAAGCCCACAATAAAAATATCTTTTTTGAAATTTTCATATTATTTTTCAAATTGTAAAGTAACTAAAAAATTTAAATCATTTTTCATGTTTCATTTGTGTTTTGTACATTTGATTATGCCTCAAAAAAAAGACTTAAATAAAAAACTTAAGACCGAAGAAAAAGTATCTTTAAAGAACATTGTAGTTAAAATAAAATCAATAGCTAAGTTTTTTGGCATTGACCCAACGGGGGTTGATGGTTTGGCGTATCAAAAAAAAGTAAGAAGTGAATGGGGATAGTTATTTAAAAAATATTATAACTATCTAAATGTCTCCACAACAAACCCTCAAAAAATATTACGGCTACGATACTTTTCGCCCTTTGCAGGAAGATATTATCAATTCAGTTTTAGCAAAAAAAGATACGCTCGCCATACTGCCAACCGGTGGTGGTAAATCAATCTGTTTTCAAATACCAGCGTTAATCAATGAGGGCTTGTGTCTCGTTATCAGTCCGCTTATTGCACTTATTAAGGACCAAGTACATAATTTAAAAAAGAAAGGAATTGGCGCATTGGCTGTTTATTCCGGCATGTCGTTTAATGAAGTAAGGCAAACCCTACAAAATGCATCATTTGGCAATTACAAATTCTTATACGTCTCACCCGAGCGGTTAGAAACAAAATTATTTCTCGAATACCTACCCGCACTTAAACCCAGCCTTATAGCTATAGACGAAGCTCATTGTATTTCGCAATGGGGTTATGATTTTAGGCCCTCGTATTTGCGTATTGCTGCCCTTAGAGAAGAACTGCCCGGTGTGCCTGTTATTGCATTAACAGCGTCTGCCACATTGTTGGTGCAGGATGATATTTGTACCAATTTGCAGTTTGACAAAACGAGTAAAAAATTTAATCAGTCTTTTGCAAGGCCAAATCTTTCTTACAGCGTTTTTAAACCCGCATCAAAAGAAAAAAAATTGCTGGAGATTTTACAAAACGTAAAAGGATCTGCGATTGTGTATTGCAAGAGCAGAAAACAAACCGCAGTAGTAGCAGAGTTGCTGCGACTGCATAAAATAAATGCAGACTTTTACCATGCTGGCATACCCGCCGAAAAGCGAACTGCAAAGCAGGATGGATGGATCAATAATAATATAAGAGCCATTGTTTGTACCAATGCTTTTGGTATGGGCATAGACAAACCCGATGTGAGGGTTGTGGTGCATTATGACGTGCCCGATTGCCTTGAAAACTATTACCAGGAAGCCGGCCGTGCAGGACGTGATGGCAAAAGGGCTTACGCCGTATTGTTACACAGCAGCAAGGAGACAGACGATCTGCTTTATAAGATTGAAACAAAATATCCCACATTGCCAAAATTGAAAATGATTTATCTGGCCTTGATGAATTATCTGCAGATTGCGGCAGGCACGGGCGAAGGATTAAGTTTTGATATTGATGTAGCGGCTTTTTCTCAGCATTTTAAAATAAATATGCTGGAGGCCACTTATGGCATACAGGCATTGGGGCAGGAAGGACTTATCAGCTTTAGCGAAATGATGTTTAAGCAAAGCACCGTGGAATTTTCTGTAACAAGAAGTGATTTGGAAGAATTTGAATTACAACATCCTGCGTTGGAGCCCGTTATTAAAGGATTACTAAGGTCTTACGAAGGCATATTTGATTTTCCCTGTACTATTTATGAAAGAATACTTGCTCCCTTTATTAAAGTGCCTTATGAGCAGCTTGTAAAAATGTTGCAGGAGTTACATACAAAAGGCATCATAAAATACAAACCTGCTACAGAAAAGCCACAGATATATTTACTTAAAAACAGAATGTACCAAGATGATTTTTATGTAGATGTAAAGGCAATGAACCTACGAAAAGAGGAGGCAACAAAAAGAACCAAAGCCATTGAAAGCTATGTGAACAGCAGTACCATTTGCAGGAGTAAAATTATTTCAAATTATTTTGGAGACTTAAACGTTGCTGATTGTGGCATTTGTGATAATTGCATAAACAACACAGAAGCAAAACTGCCAGCAAAGGAATTTAAAATTGTGGCAGATAAAATTGTGGAGATACTGCAAACAGAAAAATTAACCCTTAAAGACCTTCTTAAAAAACTGCAGCCGGTACGACAAAGATCTATATGGCTTGTTGTTACATTTTTAATTGCAGAAGAAATCGTTGTTACAACGCAGAATAATATGCTTGTGTTAAAAAAATAATGTGTTGTTGTGTAATAGGTCTTTTTAAAGCTAAGCGAAAGATAAAAGCATAAAAAAAGGGACCAAGATAGAAATCTAGTCCCGCTTTAAAATCCAATATCCTATGAAAAACCGACACGAAGCTACACATTTTCATTAAATCAGCAAAGGCTTTTATAAATCTTTTGTAGTTATTTTAATACAAGTTCATTAAAAAATTTAAAAACTTAACTATGTATAATTAACTGATTAATAAAATATTTACAATAAACAATATTATCAAAACCAACTTTTAGATTTAGCGGGGCTGCGCCCTCCCAAACCCAAAGCCCCCAACAGCGATCTTACTATTCCATTTCCAGCAGTGCGAAGCATGCTTTTTACAACGGTATTATCGGCAATTTTTTCAAAGGCATTGGGCTCTTCTTTTGTTTGTTTGTTACTAACGTAATATTTTTTTCTTCTGCCTCCTGCAATTTGGCATTCAGTATTTCGTATGCACTCTCGTTGTCAACATCAATATTGTATTTAGCTACAAGTTTACTTTTTGCATTTACTAAATCTACTTCTGCCTGTGTGAGTACATCCATCCTGCTGCGCGGGCTGCAAAGCATGGTATGTGCAAGTGGTGTCGGTATGCCTTTTTCATTGAGCAATGTTACAAGTGCTTCCCCAATACCAAGTTGTGTTATAAGATCTTCTGTTTTATAATAATCAGATTCAGGGTAGTTGTCTGCCGTTTGTTTAATCGTTTTTCTGTCAGCTGCAGTAAATGCTCTCAAGGCATGTTGTATTTTCATGCCCAACTGCCCAAGTACCGAAGCGGGAATATCCATTGGGTTTTGCGTGCAAAAGAAAATACCAATTCCTTTGGAGCGAATTAATTTAATAATCGTTTCTATTTGCTGAACAAGTTCGTTGCTCGCTTCCTGAAAAATAAGGTGCGCTTCATCTATAATCAGTACAAGTTTCGGTTTATCCAGGTCTCCTTCTTCGGGGGACGATGCATACAACTCAGCCAGCATCTGTAACATAAACGTAGAAAACAGTTTCGGTCTGTCCTGTATATCCATCACCCTTAATATGCTGATCATTCCCTGTCCTTTATCGCTGATGCGCATCAAGTCATCTACCTCAAAACTTTTCTCACCAAAAAAAACATCGGCGCCCTGTTGCTGCAATTCAATTACTTTTCTAAGAATGGTGCCCGTGGTGGTAGTAGAAATTTTGCCATACAGTTTTTCAACTTCTGCTTTGCCTTCATTGCCTACAAACTGTAGTAATTTTATAAAATCTTTGAGGTCGAGTAGGGGTAATTTGTTGTCGTCGCAATACTTAAATATTAATGCAATTACACCACCTTGGGTATCGTTAAGGTCAAGTATTTTAGTAAGCAAAACTGGCCCAAACTCACTAACAGTAGCCCTAAGCTTTACACCATTTTTTCCTGTAAGTGAGAGTAATTCCGCAGGAAATTCACTGGGTGAATAGGTTAAATTTAATTTTTGGTAACGGTCAGTAACTTTTTCATTTACTGCCCCAATTGCCGCAATACCACTCAGGTCGCCTTTAATATCCATCAACAAAACCGGTACGCTGGCATCGCTCAGTATTTCGCTGATCATTTGCAGGGTTTTGGTTTTACCGGTACCGGTAGCGCCGGCAATCAACCCATGGCGATTCATTGTTTTGAGAGGTAATAAGATTTTAGCTTCGGGTATTACTTCACCATTTAAAACGGCAGCACCAATTTGTACAGCTTCTCCTTTAAATGTATAACCATTGGTTATGGCTTGGATAAATTCGTCTTTGGTAGGCATAGATAGTTTTTTTTAAAGTTACAACTTGGTGGAATATTATAGAAGTTTGTATTTTTAAAGAGTCATAAATAGACCCAATTAGAACATTGCGTTCATGATGATTTTAAGAAAGGGATGGGTTAATTTTACAGCCATGAAGCCGATTTTAATTACAACTGTTATTTTACTGTTTGTGTCGGTAGTCAGTCTTTCATTTAAACAAGAAAGAGCGATCCTTTATACCAAAACAACTTTAGGTAAAAAATTGTTTTCCGAGAAAATGCTGTCGCTTGATTCATCTGTTAGTTGCGCAAGTTGCCACAAGCCTGCATTTGCATTTGCGGATACGGTTGCTTACAGCATTGGCATACACGGTACAGAAACAAGTAGAAACACACCTTCGGTTTTAAATATGAAAAACCGGCCTTACTATTTTTACGATGGCCGGGCAGAAACTTTGCAGGAGCAGGCACTAATGCCCATTGCCAATAAAGACGAAATGGGATTGCCCATTAAAGATGCTGTGCAAAGGTTAAATGACAACAGCCATTACCGCCAATTATTTTTAATGGTATTTAAAGAGAAGCCTACTGCAAAAAACCTTGCGGAAGCCTTTGCAGCGTATGAGCAAACACTGGAAACAACCAACAGCAAATTTGATGACTGGAGCAATGGAAATGCAAGCCTAACAAAAGCCGAAGAAAGAGGAAGGCAATTATTTACCGGCGACAAAGCAAAATGTTTTGATTGCCATTCCATGGAAGATTTTACGGACGATAATTTTAAAAACATTGGGTTATACAATGGTAATTTTTTAACTGATAGTGGCAGGTATTTAATTACAAAAATCAGCGACGACCTGGGCAAATTTAAAACCACCGGGCTGCGCAATGTAGCCGTAACTGCCCCCTACATGCACAACGGCATGTTTGCAACGCTGGAAGAAGTGTTGCGTTATTACAACAACCCCAAAGGCTTTTTCCCGCACCAGGTAAATATTGACAGCAGCTTTAATAAGCCGTTAAACCTTAACGAAAGAGAAAAGGCAGACATTGTATCTTTTCTTAAAACGCTCACAGACAAAGCTTATTTACCGCGGAAACGAAAAAGTGCTTAGCAACTATTTGGTTTTAGGAAATAAAAGGCTAGTTCATCATTTAATATCCTTATTAATTTTACGCCTAGGCAACTCAGCCATATATCCAAAATAGGTTAACAAAAAATTAGGCATTATATTAGCAGTATTGATTATCAATTAATTTTATTTGTAAACAAATTATAGCATTATGGAAGCAATTAAACCTAAGATTTTATTATGTGAAGATGATACCAACCTAGGTATGGTTCTTAAAAATTATCTTGAATTAAACGATTACGACGTTACCCTCGAAAGAGATGGAAGACTTGGTCTTGCTGCATTTCAGCGGGAGAAATTTGATATATGCCTGCTTGATGTAATGATGCCCAATATGGATGGCTTTACGGTAGCAGAAGAAATAAGAGATATAAATCCCGATGTACCATTGTTCTTTTTGAGTGCAAAAACAATGAAGGACGATATTATACAGGGTTACAAATTGGGTGCAGATGATTACATCACCAAGCCGTTTGACAGTGAAGTTTTGCTGCATAAAATAAAAGCTATTTTAAAGCGCAACGAAGAATTTCACAAAGAAGAAGCAAATGCTGAATTTGATCTTGGTATTTATCACTTTAACCCAAGGCTTAGAGAACTCATCGTTAACGGCAAAACGCAAACACTTTCTCCCAAAGAAAATGAATTGCTTAAAATGCTGAGCGAGTATAAAAATGATTTGCTACCAAGAGAAGCAGCCCTTAAAAAAATATGGGGAAGCGATACTTATTTTAATGGCCGCAGTATGGATGTGTACATTGCAAAACTTCGTAAATATTTAAAAGAAGATGCAAAGCTGGAAATTGTGAATATTCATGGTAATGGATTTAGATTGGTGGAGACTGTTTAAGATGTGAGACATAAGATATAACAAAGGCTTCGATTTTTGGAGCCTTTTTTTATAGTATGTTTTGGATGGGTTCTTGGAAGGAGGCGGCTGGGCGTTTGAATTTTTAATCCCCCTATACCTATACGAACGACGTCAGCTAACCGGGCGCTGCTGCCGCTCAAAGACGCCGCATCCTTCGGAATCGTGGCTATTGATTGGGAAAAGTAAACATTACGCACCAGTCAACTAAACGAAAGCATTTCAGCGCAAGCCGCTCACACAACTATGCTTCACCGTATCTCTGATTATCTTTACTGCTGCCTACTTAATTATATCGATGTGAGTCTTTAATCCAATCTATTGGTTCATTTGCCAAAATAGAATCTACTGTTTTGTAAGATTATTCAAAAGTATAATGATGCTCTGTTTCCCGAAAAAATAAATGACTGAGGGTACTTTTTAATTTTTGTGGCCACGACTGCTGAGAATGGGATGTTTGTCCAAAAAACTCAGCCTGCATAATTTTCATTTTAATCATCACAATAGATTTTGCTGTTACGCCATCTAACTGAACAGTCTCCTCCGCATCTTTATTTTCGTCTCTTACTATCACTGCTTTTCCACTTATCCTCAACCTGTTTTCAAATCCTCTTTTATGATAATCTAAATATGCATAAAAAGGCAGGTTAATATTGTTTGCATAATTACCATTACAAGACGTAAAGAAATAAATATTTCCTTCTTCATCTACCTTCATCGTTTGAATAACATTTGTTGGCAGCGATAACTCCGAATTTATTTCAGATTTAAAAATGGCAACTTTTGTTTCCATAATCTTCTCCCTTAAAAAGGCAAGATGTGTATCATTGTAATGCATAATGAAAATTTTATAATAATAAAAATTCAAACGTTGTACCAATTAAATTGTATCGTTAGTTGTTGCTTCGACTATAAATACGTAGAAGGGTTTGCACATAGTTTGTAGAAAAATTATTATTAACATAAAAAAACACGTAGAAAAATACTCAATATGGACATGCATAAAGCCTTCGTACATAAAATACATTGATCTAAAAACCGATTTTCATTTTATGAAAGGCGTAGAAGGAATA
>JBJXGJ010000159.1:0-17185 GCA_046153805.1 Ferruginibacter sp.
GGTTGCACCTTATAACCCGGTTCAGTAGCTACTTCGCCATTCACTTTTACACTTCCTTGTGTGATGATCGTTACTGCATCTCTACGGGAACACACACCGCAATGCGCTAAAAATTTATTTAATGGCATTACAACTTCTGTTGTTAATTGCTTTTTATCTGTAGTTGTAGGAGTTTTTGCAGTACTTTTTGCAATTGGTCTTTTAGATGGGTCAGACGATGGGTGTGGCGCCGGAGCAGCTTTTTCTTTTACAACAATTCCCTTTTTTGCCTGGCGGGCTTTGTATTCTTCTGCTTTTTTTGTTTCGAAATATTCTCGTTTTTCTTTTCGGGCTTTCTTTTTATCCTGCCTTATTTCTTCTTTTACTACACTGTTTTTCTTTGGATTGATAAATTTTTTAAAGGCGTCCTGTCCCATAATATTAAAATTTTGCTGTTTTGCAACAGTAGATGAGCCGCAAATATAAATTTTATTTATTTGATGGTTATTTGAGGTGTCTTTTACCGCAAAAAAAAAGATGCAAATGCACCTTTTTTTCTTCATCATAACCAAAAACTATCTTTATTTCTTAACATTCTTTATCTTTCTATTTCCTCTTTCAGCCATTCTTTGTTTTTTGATGTCCTCCATTTTTGTTTTTTGCTCAGCCGTCAATAAACTTTCCATTTTAGCTTTTTGTTCAGCCTGCAATGCGGCTTGTCTTTCACGCATCTCTTTTACGGTAATATTGTCCTGTGCTTTTAATGCTTCACGCTTTGCCTTCATTTCCTGATGCTGTGTTTTCAACTGCGATTTTTGCTCTTTGCTAAGGTTGAGTTCTTTCAACATCTTATCCTTTTCATGTCTGCCTTGATGGCGCTCCATCTTTGCCCTTGTTTCTGTTGGTCTTTCTGTTTGTGCAAATGCGGCTGATGATAATGTAACTGCGGCAAATGATAATGCTAATAATTTTTTCATAATTCCTCTTTTTTAAATTGTTATACACCATAGACGTAGTATGGAGAATAAAGTTTAACCAAGAAGATGTTAAAGGTTACAAACAAAATTTGTACATGCTCTTAAAGCAAAATAATAGTTGGCGATTATCCTTTGTTTGCCAATTGTCCGCAAGCAGCATCAATATCTTTACCACGGCTACGGCGCACACGAACATTTATTTTGTGTTTAATGAGGTAGTCTGTAAAGGCATTGCTTCTTTCTTCATCAGGTTTCATAAACGTAACACCTGCAATAGGATTGTACTCTATTACATTTATAAGATGTGTAGGAACCTGGCGGTAAATTTTTACAAGGTTTTCAGCATCTTCGAGAGAGTCATTAATATTGTTAAACAAAATATACTCCAGCGTTATTTCATTCTTTGTTTTTAAATGAAAATATTGAAGCGATTCTATCAATATCTTTAAATTATTACTTTCATTTATCGGCATTATTTCGGTGCGTTGCCCGTCAGTGGGCGCATGCAGCGATACAGCTAAATTGAAACGTACGTTATCATCGCCCAACTGCCTGATCATTTTTGAAACACCTGCTGTTGAAACAGTGATTCGGTTTGGGCTCATGTTCATACTTTCAGCGGAGGTAATTTTATCTATTGATTTAAGTACGTTTTTATAATTAAGCAACGGTTCACCCATACCCATGTAAACGATGTTGCTTAAATTTTTGTCGTAGGTTTTCTTGCACTGCTCGTTTAACAAAGCAACCTGGTCATAAATTTCATCGAAGCTGAGGTTGCGTTTACGGTCCATTTTACCTGTAGCACAAAAAGCACAAGTAAGGCTGCAACCAATTTGAGATGATACACAGGCTGTAAATCTTTTCTCTGTAGGTATTAAAACGCCTTCTATTAAATGCCCATCCCAGGTTTTAAAACGGCTTTTTAAAGTACCGTCATTACTGTGCTGTGTTGCATCTACCGTAATGGCCGGTAATGTAAATTCCTTTTTTAATTTTGTTCGAAGATCAAGCGAAAGATTGCTCATTTCATCGAAACTGCGGGCATTTTTTTTCCAAAGCCATTCATAAGCCTGCATAGCTCTAAAACGCTTATCCCCAATGGTTTCAAAATATTCTTTCAGTCCATTTAGTTCAAAATCACGTATGTTTTTCTTTTCCGACATGTTGCAAAGATAAGAAACCTGCCATGGACGATAGACGACGGCATAGCTTACCAACCAATGTTAATTTAGTTTTAGGCTTTCTTCTTTTCTTCTTTTCTTCTTTACTTCTTTACTTCTTTACTTCTTTACTTCTTTATCTTCTATCTAAATTTTATTCATAACTAAAACCTATTTCTATTATACGTTTCTTTGCATTGAAAAGTTGATAATAATTTTATATGGAAACGGTTTATATAATTGATGCAGTGAGAACGCCGATTGGGAAATATGGCGGTGCACTTTCGGGTGTGCGGCCAGATGATTTATTGGCGCATGTAATAAAAGAATTACTGCAGCGCAATCCAAATGCAGATGTAAATGCTATTGAAGATGTGATTGCAGGTGCGGCCAACCAAGCGGGTGAAGACAACCGCAATGTGGCTCGTATGGCGGCTTTGCTTGCAGGGTTACCAACAACAGTTGCAGGAAATACGGTGAACAGGCTTTGTGCCAGCGGTTTGCAGGCAATAATGGATAGCGCAAGAACAATTGCCTGCAGCGACGCAGAAATGATGATTGCATGTGGGGTGGAAAGTATGAGTAGAGCGCCTTTTGTAATGCCAAAAAGTGCGACTGCTTTTGATAGAAATGCACAGATATTGGACACAACGATGGGCTGGCGTTTTATAAATAAGCAATTGAGCGACATGTACCATCCCTACACGATGGGTGAAACGGCAGAAAATGTTGCAAAAAAATGGAATGTAGCCCGTGAGGCACAAGATAAATTTGCGGCAGCGAGTCAAGCGAAATATGATACCGCTGCTAAAGCAGAAAGATTTAAAGAAGAAATTGCTGCGGTAAAAATTATGCAGGGTAAAGCCGGAATAGTATTTTCTGTTGATGAGCATCCAAGGCTTTCTTCGGTAGAGAAACTGGCAACATTAAAACCAGCATTTATAAAAGACGGAACGGTAACTGCGGGCAACAGCAGTGGTATAAATGATGGTGCTGCTGCTATGTTACTGGCAAGTGAAGCAGCCGTAAAGATGTACAACTTAAAACCAATTGCAAAAATTGTAAGCATGGCCGTGGCGGGAGTTGATCCGGCAGTGATGGGTATTGGACCTGTGCCAGCTACCCATAAAGCCTTGCATAGAGCAGGCTTAAAAATTGAAGATATTGATTTGGTAGAATTAAATGAGGCATTTGCGTCGCAAAGTATCGCCTGCATGCAGGAGTTAAAAATAAATGCTGATAGAGTAAATGTAAACGGTGGTGCTATTGCACTTGGGCATCCACTAGGTTGCAGCGGGGTGCGCATTTCTACAACGTTACTACACGAAATGCAAAAACGAAAAAGTAAGTATGGACTTGCGACTATGTGTGTTGGAGTAGGGCAGGGAGCCGCAATTATTTATGAGAATATTGTTTAAATTTGGATATGGGAGAAAGTAAATTTGAATTGTTATACGCTGATTTAGGGAAAGCAATATCCGCTTTAAACACTTCCTTAGAAATAGATTTGCAATTATATGATAGTAATGTAATTGATACCTTGAAAAATGGGCAGATTCAAAAGTTTGAGTATAACATGGAATTACTTTGGAAAACGCTTAAAGCATATTTTTTTGAAGGAAGAGGAATAAGTTTAAAATATTCTAAAGAAATTATAAAGTATTATTTTGAAGAACAAATTATTGATGAAAATACATTTCTAATTTTAATAGATGCATTAGATAGTAGAAACGCATTGAGCCATATTTATAAAGAAGAAGTATTTTTAGAAATTTATCCAAAATTAAAGATGTATGCCGCTGCAATTGAAACCACTTATCTTACCCTTAAATTACGAGCCATTTAAAAATGACTATGTACAATTTGCAAAGGGTTATGTATTGGAAAATTTAAAAAACTTCGATTGTAAGGTATTTATTTACGGGAGTAGGGCAAGAGGTACAAATCATAGGTGGTCTGATTTGGATATTGGAATCATTCCTCAAAAAGATAAACGACTTCCTATTTACGACATACAAGACTGGCTTAATTATGAGTCTATAGTTCCTTTTAAAATAGATATGGTAGATTTTTCCATAGCAGATGAAAAGTTTAAAAAGCATGCGCTTGAAAACGTTATTTGGTGGAAGGAATAATTACAATTTGTACAACTGCGTTTTTATTAAACGATAAGTAGAAAAAATACAAAGTATAAATAAGAGCAAGCTCAAAATAATTACTTTATAATCTACAAATGGGGAGAGTGCATCTTGACCTGTAATAAAATTTCTTTGAAAAAAATACTGGAAGAATTGTGTTGCTGCGAGAGTAATTAAAATAATAATGGCATAAACGGGTACCCATTTTTTTGAAACCGTTTTGCTCAACCACAATGGTGAATAACCAAGTGTGAGTAACAGTTGCAGGTTGTCTTTGCTTCTACTAATCATTAATTGTAGGTAAAAAGAAAATAACAATACAGAAAGTAGTACAACCAAAATAGCTAATCCTCCTAAACCTGCTACTACAGCCTGTAGCGTACTTTTTATTCTGCCGAATTTTGTTTTGTCTTTATTTACATGATAATTATTTTGCTGCAAATAATTCTGTAGCGCTACACTATTTGCATCAGTGGTTTTTATGTAAACCCTTGCGGCAGGTTGCTCGGGTAGTGTACTGAGCATTTTATTGCCCCAGTCTAAAAAACTTTCGGGTACAAGCACCGTGTTTAAACGATCACTTACTGCAACTATGTTTCCTGTAAATTTCATTACGGTACCATCAGGTGCAGAACATTCTAAAATAATATTTACTGCACCAATACTGCTTGCCGATAATTGTGGTAAGCCTTGAGCCGGCGCAAATACATTGTACATTTCTAAAAAATCTGCGGAGAAAATAATAGGTACTTTCGTTTGCCCTGGGTGCCAGGTAAATGATGGAGGAAGCGTATCAATAAAATTGTTCTGTATAGATTCTAAAAATAAATCTGTACTAAAAGGAATAATATCTCCTGCACTCATTTTTACCCTGAACTGGTTGCTGAGCAAAGGCGCAGCATCAGCGATAAAAGGTTGCTTTTTAAAATCTGCCACTTCTGTATTTGTAAAACGATTGTCCTTTCCCATGTTTTCATTGGTAATGGTTTTGGTAACAGATATAAAATCGTACCCGTTTTTCCGTGGATTTTTTTCTTTTAATAACTGGTTAATATTTATGTACACCTGCACGCAACAAAGCAAAAGCATTACGCCAACTGCAAGCCCTGCATAACTAAAAAACCGGGAAGCCTTATTGCCGGTCTGTAAAAAACCAGCAATCGTTTCAAAAAAAATATTCTTATTTATTCCAGCCATAGATTATAAATGTAATGTGCTGTCGGCGTTAAAAAATGGTATTGCGTGAAGATCAGCAAGAATGATTGCTGCACCTCTTTTTTCAGCCTCTTCTTCTATTAGCTCCATTGCTTTTTTACTATTGTTCTCATCTAAGTGGCTAAATGGTTCATCTAAAAAAATAAACTGAAATGGCTGTTGCAATGCACGAATAATGGCAATTCTTTGTTGTTCTCCATAACTGCATGTACCGGCCTGTTGGGTTAGCTTGTTTGCAATGCCCAGCTTCTCTGCCATCTCTTTTATTAACGATACGGGGTGGTAAGGTGCAAGAGACCTTTTAATTTCAATATTTTGAAGTACACTAAAGTCTTTAAACAAGCGCAGATCCTGAAAAATAATGCTTAGTCCATTTGCTCTAAGAGTAGCCAAATCAACAGCATTCAATTTTTTTATTTCTTTCGCATCGAATAAGATTGATCCATCATAATCTTTTTTCATACCATAAAGAAAATGAATGAGAGAGGTTTTACCGCTGCCGCTGGGAGCAACGATTTGTATTTTTTGGCCCTTCGTAAATGTTGTTGTTTTTTTCCAGATCGCAGAATTTTCTATTTTTTCTTTTTCAAGAAAATCAGGTTCAACATTTTTTAATGATATCACCATAAAGGGGTCAAAATAAAAAAGCCGTCTGATAAAGGACGGCTTTTGTTTTATAAAATTATATTATTTCGCAGAAGGCATTACCGCCGAATCCATTGCAGGTGCTGTTGCATCTTCATTCATCCAATCCATAGTATTATTTGCTTTTTTCTTCTCCTGAATGTTAGCCATCGTGCCTAAATAGCTGTTTAGTTGTTTGAGGCTGTTTGTATTTTTATCTAATAGATTTACTTCTACATGTTGCGTTACGCCACCATCTTTAAAATTGCCACCGCTTATCAATAAATTATCCCAAATTTTCACAGAAGCATTATACATTGCAACATCGAAGCTATCTGTTGTAGCTTTTGGTTTCATGTTATTAAATATGTATTGAAAGTTTACAAAACCACCAAATGGCCCGCCGCTGATTTTATCCATAAAATCGAAAGATGTATTTGCAGTACCAGCAATGTAAGTATCGGTAGCAGTTTTGTTGTTGGTAAATACAAAATATTTATCATTTACATTGTAAGCATATTTATTTTCGCCGCCAAACATTGGTCCACCAAACTTTTTACCTGCATCAATTATCTTATTAAAAGATGGCTTATCGTTTATAGAAGCAGCAAAAATAAAATTTGCTCCTTCGCCATCAATGCTGTCACGCTTTATATCAGTAACCGCTATTAATATATCACCTTTGTTTGCTTTTACAAAATCATCTAAATTAAAACCTGCTTGTGCGGCACCAAGGTTTACCAAGCCATCCATGTTTAAAAGCTTTAAAAACTCTTTTACACCTTCGGGCTTAAAATTAAATGCAAACAGGCCTGCCAGGTTTTTTGATGGAATATTTTTCACCATCGTTTTGTCAAAATCTGTACCGCTGTATTTCTTATACAATGCAGTAATTTCTTTTCCACCATACGATTTTGCATCAAAATTTATTTTTCCATTTTCAAAATTTATGCTTGCCGTTGTAATAGCACCTTCATATACTTTACTAAGGTTAGCCATTGCACCAATGCCTGCAAGCGCTTGGGTAGGAGTAAAATACTGTGCATTAAACCAAAAATGAGCGTCGCCTTTTTCGGCCATTAACGCAGAAAACTTTTCGTCTTTTGCAAGGCTGGCATCTTCTTTTAAATTAAGTACGGCTGCACTTATTGCATTCATATCTCTTGCTGCCACTGGCGTCTGTACATTTCCCGTAGTATCCGTGTCCATTGGCGAAGCAATTGCCTTATTCATGTCTGCTATTTCGGGGGTATTGTAGGTTACAATAAATTTTTCTTTGTTGTAAGCGACGCTTGTTTTTTCATCTGCATAAAAAGTAAATCCATCCTTACTCGTTTCTTTGCCTGCTGTTAAAGCACTCGTAAGCATTGTTTTAAATTTACTTTCATCTTTTATGATGCCTTCTACAGCAGCGTAGCTACCTAAAGAATCTTTTACTACAAAAACAATAATATCTCCTTTTGTATTGACGCCACTGTTTTCAGGGTTTTCCAAAATAGATTTTGCAAAAGAAGATACACTTGTATCATCAATCATTTTTTTGAAAACATCGTTTTGTTTAATTTCGTCCCAAGGCAATTTTGCGTTGAGGGATTCTCCGTTTATGTGCATTACAACGCCTGCAGTTGCCGGAACGTAGCGCCCCTCCTTATTGGTCTTCTTGGAGCAGGATGCAAAAATAATGACAGCCGCAAATGCTGCAAGAGTCAATGAAAAAATTCGTTTTGTCATAATGTTTGTTTTTTGTTAATGCTTAAAATATTGTTTTGGTAACCTAACGTGGTTTTATTTATTTGTTAAGAATGCTGTTAAACCATCAAAAGCAATTTTCGTCTGTTCTTCTTTTTTTAAATCTTTTACCATACAGGTTTTTGTTTCCATTTCTGTGCTGCCAATTATGATAGCGTAATGAATACCCTTTTTGTCTGCATATTTAAACTGCTTATCTATTTTCACTTTTTCAGGATACAATTCGCAGGCAATTTTATGATTCCTTAAAATATTCATTAGTTGTAATGCCGCTCCGGCCTCACTATCGCCTAAATTAAAAAATATTGCCTTCGTTGTAGTTGCAATACTTTCAGGAAAAAGATTCAGTTCTTCCATTACATCATAAATCCTGTCAATACCAAAACTGATACCGACCCCTGCAATGTTGGGTACGCCAAATAACCCAGTTAAATTATCGTAACGACCACCACCACCAATGCTTCCCATTTTTACTTCTGATGGCGCTTTTGCTTCAAAAATAATTCCTGTATAATAGTTTAGTCCCCTGGCAAGTGTAAGGTCAACTGATAAATTTATATTTCCTGCATTTGCGAGAATGAATTTCAGTTCTTCAATTCCATTTTTACCGGTTTCACTTTCTGAAAATAGTTTTTCAATCGCTATGATTTTATCTTCGTTACTACCTTCAATCAACAAATATTTTTCAATCGTGTAAATATTACTTTCATCCAAACCTCGGGTTTGTAATTCTTCTTTTACTTTTTCAATTCCTATTTTGTCAAGCTTATCAATGGCAATGGTTATGTCAATCATTTTTTCTTCGCCACCAGCAATTTCCGCCAAAGCTGCCAATATTTTTCTGCTGTTTATTTTCAATTCATAATTGTGCAGACCAAGTTGCACAAAACTACGGTGATAGATTCCACAAAGTTCCACTTCATTTATAAGACTCGTACTTCCCACTACATCAGCATCACACTGTGTAAACTCTCTGTAACGCCCTTTCTGCGGTCTGTCTGCACGCCATACTTGTTGCATTTGGTAGCGTTTGTATGGCATCATAAGCGTGTTCGCATTCATGGCCACAAATCTTGCAAATGGAATGGTAAGGTCATATTTTAAAGCACGACTTGTAAGTTCTTTATTCGATTTCCCTTCTATTGCTTTAGCAAATCCACGTTTAGCTTCTTCAATATTTTTCTCGTCGTTAATACCATTATTCAATATTTTAAAAATCAGTTTGTCACCTTCTTCACCATATTTGCCCATCAATGTTTCCAGGTTTTCCATGGCCGGTGTTTCCAGTGGCTCAAAGCCATATAATTCAAACACAGAGCGAATTGTATTTAAAATGTAATTTCTTTTATAAACCGTAGCAGCGGCAAAATCTCTGGTGCCCTGCGGCAAACTTGGTTTCGTCATTTTGTTTTTTAATTTGTACTTATTGCTTTTGCAATAATTGCATCACATGTTTTATTTATCAATTGGTATACTTCTAAGTAGCCATCTTCTTCACCATACCAAGGATCGGGTACATCTTTATTTTTGTTCGGGTGCAGTTCATTCAGAAAAAAATCAATTTTAGTCGGGTCATATTTTTCACCTGCAATTCTTTTTACATCTCTAATCACATCTTCTGCCATCACATATATCTTGTCAAAATTATTAAAGTCATCAGCGTTAAATTTTCTGCTTATTTGGTTGCAAATACTTATACCATTTTGTCTCGCCACTTTTTGGCTTAGATGATGTGGCGCTTCACCATTATGTAAGCCATTCGTGCCTGCGCTTTCCACTTTCCAACTTAAACCTGCTGCATGAGCTTTATGTTGTAAAATACCCTCTGCTAAAGGACTTCTGCAAATATTACCTAAGCAAACCATCAAAATCTTCATGCAGCAAATATAATTATGATACGGTAAGCTGCTTATAAGTTTTTATAGGTGGAAAAAAGGAAGGATATACAGTAATGCGATTTACGTAGTCGCCTTTGGATCTTAGTGCTTTTTTGCCAAAGTTTGTTCGGACTAGTTTTCAACCTTCGTTTTGCCCAGAGATAATTCACTGCTTCAACTTGCCTGTCGGTATGGAAGTTCGGCTATTGGGCCACTTATCTTTTTGAGGCTTTCTTATGAGGTTAAAAAAAATTTAATCTGTTATGGAATATCCATGTGTTATACATCTTATAATAAACGGCCGTTTTTCCACATTATCAACCATCATTTCTAAAACTATTTACAATGAAAACAGATGCTATTTTAAACGCCGATGTACTCGACATTATTTTTGAAAACCGCAACAAAAGCTACGGGGCTTATTATTTGAGAAAATTTTACAACAACAGGCTTTACAAAGCCATGGGTGTAACTTTCAGCTTTGCAGCTGTATTGTTTGCACTAAGTTTTATTCAAAAAGAAAAGGTTTTGCCTGCGCCTTATATTGCCGATCCTTATGTAATTAGTTGTCCTATAGTGCCTTTATCCCCCGTTCCTGAAAAGCCGAAGGAACATCCAACGCCACAACAACCTGCAACTGCAAAAATAAAGCCACCTACACAAGTGCTTGCAAACAATATTCAAATAACCAAAGACGATTTAGCGTCCAAAATACAAGACTTTAAAGACAATATACAAATAGGAAACGAAAACACTAAAGGTGACCCCGGTGCGCCATTGTTGGTTGGCGAAAAAATTCCTGAAGGCCCAGAAACCCACGGGCTGCCCGAAACAACAAAGCCATCTATAGATGTAAGTACGCCGGTTGGTTATGCAGAAGTTATGCCTCAGTTCCCGGGTGGTATGGCAGCTTTGAGAAAATTTCTTGAAAAGAACCTAAGAAACCCGCAGGATATTGATGAAGGGCAGGAGGTTGTGGTAAAAATAAGGTTCATTGTAGGGTACGATGGCACTTTAAAAGGCTTTGAAACAATTCAGGATGGTGGCAAAGTTTTTAACAATGAGGTAATGAGGGTTCTTAGGAAAATGCCACAATGGATACCCGGCAAAACAAAGGGTGAAAATGTTTCAGTTTATTACATAATACCCGTAAACTTTAAGGGTGTAGAATAATAGGTTACTTTTTATTAGTAAATTGCTCCAAATAACAAAAATTATGGCATTGGAAGAATTTGAAAAAGAACAATTGAGCGACCGTGATAAAGGCATGATAAGAATGAGAAGTATTACTAATTATGTAATGGGGGTGTTTCTTTTAGCAGCAGGGTGTTTCTTCTTGTTTCCTACAAACGCTACACAGCAATATATTGACAAATACGATCCTACGATGATTAATATTTTCGGAGTAATTTGTATAATTTATGGTGCCTTCAGAATTTACAGAGGGTATAAGAAAAATTATTTCAGAGAAGGGTAATATGAAAAGATTATATTTTAATAGCATCGTTTTGTTCGTGTTGGTTCTTACGGTTTTTTCAGCCGCGTGCAATGTGAAGGATAAACAAATAGCACCCGACGATACAGCAACAAGCGGCATCATAAATGTGAGTATTGACGAGTCTTTTGAGCCAGTTATGCGGGAACAGATCGCCATGTTTGAAACCTCTTTTCCCGGTACAAAAATAAATGCAACTTATAAAACGGAGGCAGATTGTTTAAAAGATTTTTTTAATGATTCGTTAAACAGAATGATCATTGTTACACGCGGGCTCACAGAAAATGAAGAAGCTGTAATGACAAAAAAACTTTTATACAACCCTGGCTGGAATGAGCTTGCCACTGATGCCATAGCATTGGTGGTAAATAGAAAAAGTAAAGACACATTGTTTACGCTAAAGAGCCTACAGGAGCAACTTACGGGGAAAATAAAGAGAGAGCAAACAGTAGTATTTGATGGGTTAAATAAAACAAGTACTGTAAGGTTTATTGAAGACTCAGTTTTAAGGGGGCAAAAATTTGATACATCTGTTGTGAGAGCTGTAAACAACAGCCAGGAAGTGCTTGACTATGTTGCCACACATGAAAATGCACTTGGTTTTGTAGGTATAAACAGAATAGGTAATCCTGAAGATACTGCACAGGTAAGTATGTTAAAGAATGTAAAAATTGCTTATGTAAAATGTGATGTTTGTGTTAATACGCCTTACGTTTTACCATCGCAGCAAAGCATATTAAACAGGAGGTATCCTTTGGTACGTGGTTTGTATTATGCGCTCAAAGAAAATTACACAGGCTTGGGTGCTGGGTTTGTAGCATTTTTAAAATATGAAAGAGGTCAGTTAATATTTAGAAGAGCTTATTTAGGACCGACGATGGTTTTTGGAATAAGAACGGTAAATATTAATGAAAATTTGCCCGATAATTAAAATCTAACATTTTTTAATGAAACAATTTCTTTAAACTTGTAGTTCTAACATTAAACTGAGAAAATGAGAAAGATGAAAAAAGTTTTATTTGCTGTTGCGCTGGTATTGTTTGCAGGTGCAAGTTTTGCCCAAACCATAGAGGATGGAAAAAAGTTTTTGTATTATGAAAGGTATAAAAGCGCAAAAGATGTTTTTCAAAAATTGGAGGCTGCAAATGCTGCTGATGAAGTTGCTGCATATTATTTGGGTCAGTCATTAATTGGTTTAGAAGATGTTGCAGGTGCAAAAACTTTGTATCAACAAAAATTAGCCGCCAGTCCAAACAGCCCGCTTATACTTGCCGGTATGGGTAATGTTGAATTGCTTGAAGGTAAAACAGCGGATGCAAAAAATAGGTTTGAAACCGCTATTTCTTTGAGTGCAGGTAAAAGAATTGATGTGTTAAACGCCGTAGGTGCGCCAAACAGTGATCCCGAAATTAAAAATGGAGATGCTAACTATGCTATTGATAAATTGAAATTGGCCACGACAATAAAAGGTTTTAAAGATCCTGAAGTATTGGCAAACTTGGGCGATGCTTATAGAAAAGTAGGCGATGGTGGTGCTGCAATCCAGTCTTACGACGCAGCGTTAAAACTTAACCCAAATTACGCCCGTGCTATTTATCGCAAAGGTCGTTTGTACCAGTCGCAGGGTAGAGCACAGGAAAATCTATATACTAGCTTTTATAATGACGCCATTGCCAAAGATGTAAACTATGCGCCAGTTTATAATACTTTATTCAATTACTATTATGAAATAGATGTACCTAAAAGTGCTCAGTATTTGGAAAAATGGTTAGCAGCCTCCGATGATGATCCGAAAGCTTGTTATTATAGAGCAAGTATCCAATACGCTCAAGGTTTATTTGCGCAGGCTATCGGCAAAGCCGATGAATGTATTACTACAGGTGGTACAGCTGTCTATCCAAATTTATATGGTGTGAAAGCGCTTGCCTACAATCGTTTGGGTGATTCCTTGAATGCAAAAAAAAGTTATGAAGAATATTTTAAAAAGCAGTTGCCCAGTAAGGTAGGTGCTGGTGACTATTCTTCCTACGCAATGATTTTGCTTAAATTTCCGGGTAATGAGGCCGAAGCTGCAGGTTATGTAGAAAAAGCCGTTGCTTTAGATAGTATTGAGAACAACAGAGTGAGTTATTTAAAAACGTTGGCAAATTCTTATAGAACACAGAAGAATTTTAAAGAATCTGCAAAATGGTTTAATCAGGTGTTGAATGTTAAGAAAAATTACAGCAATGTAGATTTGTACAATGCTGGTTACGATTATTTCCGCGCAGGACAATTCGACTCCTCAATTGCAGTATTTAATAAATATACCGCAAAATATCCTGATGATATATTTGGTTATTATATGATAGCTAAGGCAAATGGTGGTATCGACACAACCCTTACCACAGGTTTGGCTTTAAATTCTTATTTAAAAGCAATAGAAATAGGAGAAAAAGCGACTGACCCGAGTAAAGTGAAAGACCAGTTGGTAGGTGCTTATACCTTTATGATGCAATATTCTTATAATATAAAAAGAGACCAGGCTACGGCAATATCTTATGCTGATAAGGCGCTTGCCCTAGATCCTACCGATGCACAATCAATAAAAAACAAAGATTTTGTTGCAAAAAATGATCCGAATGCAAAGGCATCGGCACCTGCAACCAAACCAACACCGAAACAAAAGCCCGCCACTCCTAAAAAAAAATAGTAATTAAGAAAAAGAAATAACATAAAAGTTCCGCTATTAAACAGCGGAACTTTTTTCGTTTATATAATTTTACAACGATACTGGTATATTGCCTTACGTAACTTATTTTTGCATGTATTAACTTATACCTTATGCAGTTTTTTTTTCTTAGAATAGTTGAGAATGGTACTATAAACTACTTACCTATTGTGTTGCAGATTGTTTTTGCGGTTGGCTTTGTTGCCACTATGATCATTGCCTCGGCAAAGTTTGGTCCCAAAAGGAAAGGAACAGATAAGCTTGTAAATTTTGAGAGTGGAATAGAAATAAAAGGAAACGCACGCCAGCCCATGGCGATTAAATATTTCTTAATTGCTATTTTGTTTGTTTTGTTTGATGTAGAAGTAATTTTCTTTTACCCTTATGCTGTAAATTTTAGAGATTTTGCAAAAGATCCTTCAATGGGTTGGCATACTTTTTTGGCGGTGATTATGTTTGTTGGTTCTTTTCTTGCAGGCTTTATTTATATATTTAAAAAAGGTGCTTTAAAGTGGGAGGATTAATTCAATTAGCTAATTCGATAATGTGCTAATATGAGTTCGTAATAGTTTAGAGTTCTTGTATCAAATTATGTTTTTAAAATAGTATTATAAAATTGCTATTTGTAACTGTGTTATAAATTTAAGAAATTAGCACATTGGCAAATCAGCACATCATCACATTAATTTATGCGTCCAGTACAATATAACAATACAGTAAAATTTGCCGGTATCCCTGAGGGTTATATGGGCGAAGGGTTTATGGCTACAAATTTTGAAAAAGTTGTTAGCCTTGCCCGTAAAAATTCTATCTGGCCATTGCCATTTGCCACTAGCTGCTGTGGTATTGAGTTTATGGCTACAGCGGCGAGCCATTACGATATTGCCCGCTTTGGTAGCGAGCGTATGAGTTTTTCTCCACGCCAGTGTGATCTGTTAATGGTTATGGGTACCATTTCTAAAAAAATGGGGCCGATTTTAAAGCAGGTTTATCTTCAAATGGCAGAACCACGTTGGGTAATTGCAGTAGGTGCGTGTGCCAGTAGCGGCGGTATTTTTGATACGTATTCTGTAATGCAAGGGATTGACCAAGTTATTCCGGTAGATGTATATGTGCCTGGCTGTCCGCCACGGCCCGAAGCAATTCTTGATGGCTTTATGAAAGTGCAGGAACTAGTGCACGCAGAAGGGTTGAGAAGAAGAGAGAGTGACCAGTACAAAGAACTGATGAACAGTTATGGGATACAATAAATTGTTAGTGATGAATTTGGAAATTTTGGTTAAACTAGCACAAATAGTTGGTTTCATTTTAGCAGGAATATCATTAGTTTTTACAGCGGTTACTTATATTAAAAATAATAAATTAAAAAGAGGCGAATGGCTTAAATCTCTGTTTGAAAAATTCTATGAAGGAAAAACATTTTCAAAAATTAGAAAGGAAATAGAATATGAAAGAATAGGAGTATATCTTGAATTAAATGAAAATGGAGATGTAAAAAGTGAAGAAAATGAAGAAGAGCTGGTGGATTATTTAAACTTTTTTGAGTTTATTGCTACCTTGGTTAAGAATGGACATTTAAGAAAAGGTGAGGTGAATCAAATGTTCGGATATTTTTTAAAAGCAATAAATAAAAATGATTTTTTGAAAAATTATCTAATAAAATATGATTTTGAAAATTTAGATGAATTATTAAAAGAATATGAATAGAATTTTTGTATATGGAACTTTAAGAAACGGAATGCTTAACCAAGTAGTTCCACAAGTATCGGCATACATTCATGCAGATGCGAAAGGTTTTGTAAATGGAAGGTTATTTGATACTGGCGAATACCCTGCAGCTAAACCAAATAAACTTAATCAAACGAAAGTATATGGAGATGTATTATTGGTAGATGATAGTCAGATAGAAAATGTATTAAATGTATTAGATAATTATGAAGAAATTAATGAACACGAACCTGAAAAATCTCTTTTTAAAAGAAAGTTAGTTGATGTAAATATTACAAGTGGAAAAAAAATAAGAGCTTGGATATATTGGTATAATAGAGATATAAAGGGGTTTAAAGAACTAAAAAGTGGAATTTACAGAAAAAGAAAAATAGCATATTAAAATGGCCTTAACCAACGAAATAGTGCAACAAAAACTTACAGATAAATTTGGTGAGCAACTTACCTATTGGGAGCAATCTTACGGTATGCTCACTTTTGTAGCAGAAAAAGATATCAATATAAAAGTGTTGCAGTTTTTGTTTGATGATGAGGAGTTGAAATTTCGTTTTTTAACTGATTTGCAGGCAGTGCATTATCCAGATAACAAAGGTGGTGAACTTGTTGTGGTCTATCATTTACACAATCTTGTAGATAATATTCGCATTCGTTTTAAAGTATTTACAGATATTCAAAAGCCGGATGTTTTTACAGCTACAGGTGTCTACGAATCCGCCAACTTTATGGAAAGAGAAACGTATGATTTTTATGGAGTAAACTTTATAGGGCATCCAAATTTAATCCGCATTTTAAATGTAGATGAGATGGACTATTTTCCAATGAGAAAAGAATTTCCATTAGAAGACCAGACAAGAATTGATAAGGATGATGAGATGTTTGGGAGATAAAAAAATTATTTTATTATAAATTAAAGTTTGGAGATTCTACATTGTATTTAATAGATAACGATATTATCAATAAAATTGTGCATTCGCCTCAAATGCCTCAATACATTTCAGTATTAAATGAATTGTGGAATGAAGAGCAAAAAAAACGAAAACAATTTTATAAGGAAATGGATGAAAGCAGAAAAATGGAATTTATTGAAGGAGAAATTATAGTTCATTCACCTGCAAAAGATATTCATATAATGGTTCAACAAAATCTTTCAACGATAATATCCACGTTTTCAATCATAAACAATTTAGGAAAAGTTAGAGGTGAAAAAGCTTTAGTTAGATTAACAAGAAATGATTTTGAACCAGACCTAAGTTATTTTAATAAAATAGCTTCAAAAAAAATAAATGAAGATACTTTGTTTTATCCTTCTCCCGATTTTGTAATAGAAATATTAAGTAAGTCAACAGAAAAAAAAGATAGAGGTGTAAAGTTTAATGATTACGAATTGCACAATGTGAAAGAGTATTGGATTATTGATACCAATAAGAAAATAGTAGAACAATACATTTTGCAAAAAGGAAAATACGAATTGATGGTAAAAATAAAAACAGGCTCTATTGAGTGTTCTATATTGAAAGGATTGAATATTCC
>JBJXGJ010000160.1:0-22393 GCA_046153805.1 Ferruginibacter sp.
TCTTCTTTCTTTTTTTTCCTTTGCCAGTATAGGTGATTTTGTACCTCGTTACAATTCTTGTTCCTGTTTGTCGTCTGCCTGTTTTTAGAGGACCTGAATCAGCGTGAATACAAATAAAAAGATCTCCTTTTGCATCGTTTGCAATATTAGCTTTTACTGGCGGTGAGTCAAAAACATCGCTTGTTCTTGTTGGCACCACTTTCACATCTGGTAATTGTTTTTTCAGCTCCGCTACCAGTTTTTTCGAAATTTCGAGCGTCACATTTTTCTCCATAGACCGCAACGAGTTTTCGTACTGGCCTACGGCACCTGCGTCTGCACCACCATGCCCTGCATCAACAACAATTGTTCTAAGTTTTTTACCCTGTGCAGCACATTCGTTTGTAAAGGAGCCTATATAAAAAAGACAAACAGAAATAAATAATCCTCTTTTTAGCATATTGGTAATTATGTTAATTGGTATTTGTTATAATTTTTCTAGAGAAATTTCTATAAAACTTTAATAGTTACTTTTGCGCTTCCTCATTTATGAATAATACTAACAAAGGTAAGGCAAAAAATATTTTAGCTTGGTGCTGCCTGCCAATGTTGCTATTATTAACGTATCATTTTGAGGGCTTTGCAAAAATACAATCTGCCACGTATAATTATGTACACCAAATAAGAGATACACCCCCTCCAGTATTTAAAACAGCAGACAGTATAAAGATAACAACACCAGCTGTTCGCACACCATCTATGAGCGAAGAAAAAAAGAAAACGGTCGACACCGTTTTCGCCGCAGCATCAGATACGTTTAATTTTAAAACATCTAAAGATTCGTTATCATCCATTGTAATTTACCATGCAGATGATTCTATGGTGATAGATGTGCCTGCGCAAAAGATGTATTTGTATGGCAAAATATCATCTGTAAATTATGAAGACAACAGTTTATCTGCGCCGCAAATTGAATTCAATCAAAAAACAAATCTCGTAAGTGCGTTCCTTAAAAAAGACAGTGTAGGTAGGGTTTTATCATACCCATTTTTTTCACAAAAAGATTTTCAGTCAGTAAGTGATACCATACGTTTTGATATGAAAAGCGGAAGAGGGCTCACCAAAGGAACCTACACAAAACAGGGAGAAATGTTTGTGTATGGCGAAAAAATAAAGAAAGCAGATACGTCGGTTTTTTATGCGCTCAATGGTCGTTTTACCACTTGTAATTTAGATACGCCTCACTATGCTTTTATTGCAAAAAAGGTAAAATTTGTAAATAAGAAATGGGCCTATACAGGACCGGTTCATCCTGAATTTGAGGGTGTACCCCTGCCTATCAGTTTACCCTTTGGTATTTTTCCACTCACGCAGGGAAGGCACAGTGGCTTGCTTGCGCCAAGTTTTGCAGCCGATGCCCAACGGGGACTTGCGCTGGAAAATTTGGGTTACTACAAGATAATAAGCCCTAACTGGGATGTAGTTACAAGAGGTACACTTTATTCTTACGGCAGCTGGAATTTAAGTGTCAATCCCCGTTATTTTCGGCGTTATCATTATCAGGGAAACATAGCAGTGTCTGTTCAAAATTTTCATCCGTTGGACGAGCCTAATACCCGTACCATTAATTTACAATGGTCGCACAATGCTGATACAAAATCCCGACCGGGTGTAAATTTCACAGCCAATGTAAATGCAGGTAGTACAAAGTACAATTCGCAGGTGCCCACCAACGCCAATTTAAATTTTCAAAACCAGCTCAATTCTTCTATCACTTATTCAAAAGTCTGGAAAAACAAACCTTACAATATTTCTGTAAGTGCAAACCATAACCAGAACTCAATTTCGGGGCTTACAAATCTTAACCTGCCAGATATTGCATTTAATGTAAATACACTCTATCCCTTTAGAAGAAAAGAGCCGATTGGCGATTATAAATGGTTTGAAAACCTTGGCATTGCTTATAACGGAAATACAAAGAGTTTGACATCGTTTTTCGATACTGCAGGCAACCTAGGTGGGCAAATTCTAGATAATTTACAATATGGCGCACAACACAGCATTCCAATTACGCTGGCACTGCCGCCATTGGGTGTTTTGCAGCTTGCACCATCTGTATCTTATCAGGAACAGTGGTACCAAAGAAAGATTGAAAGGCAATTCAACCGTGCGTCAAACAAAATAGACACAGTTTTGCAAAAAGATGGGCTTTACACAGCAAGGCAAATGTCTTTTGGCTTAAGTGCATCTACAAGGCTTTTTGGTTTGTTTGGTTTTAGCGAAAAGAGCAGAGTAAAGGCAATTAGGCATGAAATAAGGCCGAGTCTCTCCATGAATTATTCACCAAATTTTAATGCCAATAATTATTACAATTCAACTTATGATGCGGCTGGCAATAAACAGCCCGTTTCTTATTTTGACGGAAGCATTTACGGGCCGTATGGTAACCAGCGTTTTGGTGGGCTCTCTTTTAATATTGACAATAATATTACTGCCAAAATCCGAGACAGAAAAGATACAAGTGCCAAGGCAGATAAAAAGGTAAGTTTGCTTGACGGTCTTGGGTTATCAGGGTCTTACAATTTCCTTGCAGATTCTTTTCAGTTTTCAACCATTGCTTTGCAAGCACGAACAAATTTGTTTGAAAAGGTAAATATTAGTGGTCAGGCAACGTTTGATCCTTACCAAACAAATGCCCAAGGCAGAAGAATAGACAGGCTGGTTTTAAAAGATAAGATTTCGCTGGGAAATCTTGTAAGCGGCGGTGTACAGTTGCAAACGAGTTTTAAAGGGGGCGATCAAACTAAAAAAAAGCAGCAACCCAATATTAACAAAACCAACAGCAACATTGGCAATGCTTCGTTAGATGAAAGCCAGCAGGAAGCGGCATACATTCAAAATAATCCATCAGAATTTGCAGATTTTTCTGTTCCTTGGAATGTTGATCTTTCTTACTCACTCCTTATTAACCGGCAGTTCGATTTTCAAGATACAAGGTTTAAAACCAATGTATCACAAGGGGTAACATTTAATGCAGCTGCAAATTTAACAGCAAAATGGAAGGTTGGTATGAATGGGTCTTTTGATGTAACAACGAAAAAACTCGGCTTGTTAAGTGCCTATCTTTCCCGAGATTTACACTGCTGGCAAATGGGGATTAATTTGTCGCCCGTTGGGAGGTCACGTTATTTTAGTATTAATATCAGTCCTAAATCTCCCATACTTAGAGATTTAAAAGTAAACAGAACACGGTCGTTTACTGATTTTTAGTAAACACATCATACATAATATCAAATACCTTTTCGTTCAAACTTTTCGTATCAATATTGTCTGATGATACAGCGGGTAGAAAAATCATTTTTAACCGTTTGGGTAATAAGTAAAAACTTTTATTCACCGGCATTGCCCTATTTGTGCCCAAAATTACGCAAGGGATAATTTCTTTTTTTGCATCAATTGCGAGTTTAAAAGCTCCGTCGTAAAAAGGTTTCAGTGGGTTACCTGTTCTGTTTCTTGTCCCTTCAGGATAAATGCACATGTGAATACCTTTTTTTAAAGTTGCCCGCATGGCTTCGTAACTTTTTGTACGGCTGTTTTCTTTGTTTCTGTCTACCATGATGCCGCCTCGTTTGTAAAACCATCCAAATATTGGAAATTTACCAAAAGAAGCTTTCGCAATTGTTTTATTGCCACCCGGCACAAATGGTGCTGATAGCGGCACATCTAAAAATGCGTTGTGGTTATATACAATTACATAATTTTTATTTTTCTCGAAATTTTCTCGGCCTACAACTTTTACAGGGCAGGCAATCATATACAGCCAGCTCTGCATCCAAATTCTAGATACCCAAATAAAATAATTCTGTCCTTTTACTTCATCTTTAAATAAATAAGAAAGCATTGAAGGAATGAAGATGATAAGGAATGTTACAACAAAGCTTACGAGTGCCCAAAATGCCCAAATTCTTGCAAAAATATTTTTTAAAAAATTCATAGTCTTAAGGTTTTATCTTCCAGTCAATGGGGTTTTTTCTATTTTTAATTAGTATTTCATTCGTTTTGGAAAAATGTTTACTATCCCAAAAACCATTGTGGGCAGATAGGGGAGAGGGGTGTGCGGCTTTTAAAACATAATGCCTGTCAGTGTCAATCAACGCCTGTTTATCCTGCGCAAATTTACCCCACAATATAAAAATTACATTTTCTTTTGTGTCAGAAATGGTTCTGATTACAGCATCAGTAAATGTGGCCCATCCAATTTTTGCATGGCTCATTGGTTCACCTTCCCGTACGGTGAGTGCTGCGTTTAACAACAATACACCTTGCTGGGCCCAGTGGGTAAGATCACCCGAATTGGCAGGCTGGTCAATGCCAATATCTGTCTTGATTTCTTTAAAAATATTTTGTAAAGATGGTGGTAATTTTACACCTGGCAACACGGAAAAACTTAGCCCATGGGCTTGGCCTGCACCGTGGTAAGGATCCTGCCCAATTATCACAACTTTTACTTCATCAAAAGGGGTTTGGTTAAAAGCATTAAAAATCGCTGCACCTGCTGGAAAAATTATTTTACCTGCAGCTTTCTCCGTTTTTAAAAAGGTTACTATTTGCTCGAAATAAGGTTTTGCAAATTCTTCTGTCAAAACCTTCTTCCAGCCGTCTTGTATTTTTACATCCATTGTTTTTATAAAAAGGTGGAGAACAAGGTAAAGCAAAAAAAAAGCTGCAAAAAATGCAGCTCTATAAATTTGTGATCCGGATTGGATTCGAACCAATGACCCTCAGCTTAGAAGGCTGATGCTCTATCCAGCTGAGCTACCGGACCTCAACTTTGATTTTGGGCTGCAAATATAGGCGATTTTGTTTGTGGTAGAAAAAAAATAGCAAATTGTATGCAGCATTATTTTAAAAAAATCTATCTTACCACTAAATATTGATATTTAATCAGCATTTAATTTATTTAATTGTTAAAAATTCTTGATTAGTACCAATATACACGTTACATTTGCTTATCGCAAGTCCTTACAATTTGGCTAAGGTATATTTTGATAAGATAACCTATTAAATTTAAAATTAGCATTTATGAAACAAAAACTTACACTGTTATTTTCTTTTATTGTTGTAGTTGCTTGTGCATCTGCACAAACGGTGGATAGCAAATTTTCTTCTTCAAAAAAAGGAGATCTATTCGGGGTACACTTTAACGCTTTGGACATTACTACTCCGGCAACACTAAAAAGTTCTGCAGGTACAAGAACATTTACAAGATTAGAGGATATGGATTACGGATTCTCTCTCTCTTATTGGAAAGGGTTAACAAAAACAATAGATTTTTCTGGAAGAGTAGGTATTTTGTTCCATGATTACCAAGCTGAAGATAGAAATGAATTAAACAACGACAAACAGCAAATTGGTTTGGAATTAGAACCAACTTTAAATTTCAGACCTTACGGAGATAATGCACTTATTTCTCCGTTTGTTACAGCAGGTATTGGTGGTGGTTACTACACGGGGAAAGTTGGTGCATACGTACCTGCCGGTGTTGGTATTCAATTGAATTTAATGAGTAGTACATATGTTTTAGTTCAAACTCAATACCGTTTTGCCTTAACCAAAGATGTGATAAAAGATAATGTTTTTTATTCTTTAGGTATAGCTCAAAATATATCGAAGCAAAAACCTGTAGTACAATTGCCCCCGCCACCTCCTGTAGTTGTAGATCGTGATGGTGATGGCGTGTTGGATGCAGATGATAAATGCCCTGATGTAGCGGGTTTGGCTGCTTTACAAGGTTGCCCGGATAGGGACGGCGATGGCATTGCTGACGCTGAAGATAAATGTCCTGACGTTGCAGGTCTTGCAAAATACCAAGGTTGTCCAATACCTGATACCGATGGAGATGGGTTGAACGATGAACAAGATAAATGCGTTACGGTTAAAGGTTTAGCTCGTTACCAAGGGTGCCCTATACCTGATTCGGATGGTGACGGCGTAAACGACGAAGAGGATAAATGTCCTTCACGTGTTGGTCCAGCTAGTAACCAAGGTTGCCCGGTAATTGCAAAAGAAGTTATCGAGAAAATTAATTTTGCCGCTAAAAATGTATTTTTCGCAACAGGTAGCTATAAATTATTACCAAAATCATTTAAATCGCTTGATGAAGTTGTAAAACTTTTAAACGAAGACGAATCATTAATGATAGATATAGATGGTCACACAGATGCGCAGGGTTCTGACGAGAGTAATCAAGTTCTTTCTGATAACCGTGCAGGTGCAGTAAAAACGTACCTCGTTAGCAAAGGCGTTAGTGAATCACGCTTAAAATCGGCAGGTTATGGCGAAACCAAACCTGTAGCTGATAACACAACCGCTGCCGGTCGTGCAACAAACAGAAGAACAGAAATGACTGTTAGAAATTTCTAATTAATTCTCTATATAGTTAGAAGCCCCGTTCAAAATTTTGAATGGGGCTTTTAATTGTTTGTAAAAAAAATAGAACAATAAATGAGGAGTCTGTTCGCTAAAATTATAGTTTAGGAGCTACGCTTTTTGTGAGGTAATTAAATATCTCAATTTGCGAGCGAATCTTTTTCGTATTTCGAGGGTTGACATATTGGTTGCTGAGGTCATTGTCTAATTCTCTTGCCTTCATGTTATCGCTCAATTGAATATTCACAATATTTATAAGCTCTTCCTTTAATCCTTGGTCTAGAACTGGACATGCTACTTCAATACGGTGATCTATGTTTCTTACCATCCAATCTGCTGATGATATAAAAACTTTTGGATCGCCGTTATTTTCAAATATCATTACCCTTGCATGCTCTAAATATTCATCTATAATACTAATGGCCTGTACTGGAATTTTAAATTTTTTATTTTCAGTGAACATGCAGCAGATTCCTCTTATTATTAATTTTACTTCTACCCCAGCTGTGGCTGCTTCTGTAAGTTTTTCAATTAGCAGCCCATCACTGAGCGAATTTAATTTCAGTGTGATGGCTGCTGGCTTTTTTTGCCCTGCAAATTTAATTTCTTTGTTTATCAGAAATGTTATTTGCCGCCTCATGCTCAGTGGGCTGACCATCAAAAGCTTGCAGGTTTTCAAAATTCCAATTCTTTGGGCAGGGTTGTCAAGATAAGTGAATATCCTGTTTACATCTGCCATTAAATTTCTATCAGAGGAGAGCAGGCAATGATCTCCATAAAGCCTGGCTGTTTTTTCATTTAAGTTTCCTGTGCTAATAAAGCCATAATGTGTTGTAACATTATTAACCCTTTTTTTAATAAGACAAAGTTTTGCATGTACTTTTAAATTAGGCACACCTATTAAAACCTTAACACCTGCTTCTTCTAATTCTTCTTTCCATTCAAGATTTGCCTCTTCATCAAACCTTGCTCTTAGCTCCAACATAGCAGTTACCTGCTTGCCATTGCGCACAGCGTTGGTGAGTGCATTAATTACTTTAGACCGAGATGCAAGTCTGTAACAGGTAATTTTTATACTTACTACTTCTGGGTCAATAGCCGCCTCTCTTAAAAAGTCTATTACACTGTCATAGGAGTGGTAAGGAAAATGAAGCATAACATCTTTCTCCATAACTACGGATGTTACACTGTTTATATTTTTTAACAGTGGATGGGTAAAAGGCTTTTTGCGCAGATTTTTTTGTGTAAAAACACTATCAGGAAAATTTATAAAGTCTTTGTAATTGTGTATGCTGCCACCAGGAATCATGTTTTCATTATGGGTAAGACCAAGCCTTTTTACGAGGTATGTGAGCAATGCCGGATCTATTTCTTTATCATATACAAACCTTACAGGCTTCCCTCTCTTTCTATTTTTTAAGCCTTTCTGTATTTTTTGAATAAGTGAACCTGATAAATCGTTGTCAATATCTATCTCAGCGTCTCTCGTTACTTTAATAATATGAGATGAAAATTTATCATAACCAAAAAAGGAAAAAATATTGGGAAGGCAAAACCTAATCACATCTTCCAACAAAATAACATACTGCTCGTCATTTTTGGAAGGTAATATCAAAAACCGGGAAAGATGCCTAGTTGGTACCGAAACCAGCGCAAAACGCTGTGGTATAGACCTGTCTTGTTTTGCAAGCCTGCAAGCCAAATAAATTGATTTATCGTTTAATACGGGGAACTGGTGCAAACTCTCAATCATGAGCGGTATAATGTAACTCCGCACCTCTTCATTAAAATAATCGAGTACAAACTTTTGTTGCGATACGGAAAGCTTTTTATCGTTTATAAGCTGTATCTTTTCTTTCCTAAGCTCCCTCAATATTTCTTTCCAGATTCGTTCAAACTCCCGCTGTTGCAGCAGTACTTTTTCTTGTATTTCGTCTAATATATTTTGTGGGTCAAGTTCAAGGTGCATTTTAGCCTTGCTGCCAAGTTCTACCATTTTTTTTAGCCCGGCTACCCGAACCCTAAAAAACTCATCAAGATTATTTGAAAAAATGCCCAGAAATTTTATCCTTTCTTTTAAAGGAACGGTATTATCTGCGGCTTCCTGCAATACGCGGCTGTTAAAAGATAGCCAGCTTATATCCCTTACAATTGTTTTTTTATAAGACAAACCTTTTTGTTTTGGTAAAAAAATAAAAATACCGTTTATTCATTTTTATTAAAGACTGTAGGTAACAATTTAACGTAAATTTTGCCAACAATTTTTCTTAGATCCCTTTCATTTTTTCTATAATATTTGTTGTAGAAATACCGTCGATAATAGTCGCTATTTTTACAGAACCTCCTGCAGCAATCACTTCTTTAGCTCCGGCAATTTGTTCCAAGGTATAATCGCCTCCTTTCACTAACACATCAGGCATTATTTGTTTTATTAAGTAAAGTGGCGTTTCTTCCTCGAATATTATCACTGCATCAGTTTGTAACAGACTAGCCAGCAGCAGTGCTCTTGCCTGCTCTTCATTAACCGGTCGGGTAGGACCTTTTAATTTTTTTACAGATTCGTCTGCGTTTACTGCCACAATGAGTACATCACCGAAGGATGCAGCTTCTGTTAACGATGCAATATGCCCTTTGTGAAGAATATCAAAAACGCCATTTGTAAATACAACTTTTTTTGATTGCATTTTCCAGATGAAAACCTGTTTTAAAAGAGCTTCTGTGTTGAAAATTTTATGCGGAATCTGTGGGGAGGATCGCATTTTTATTTTTATTTATGTAAGGTAATAGTAACAATGAAATAAGCCCTGCGACGATAATAATTCCCGTGCTTACGCCCCAAATTAGCCAACCAAACGCCTTCCCCTCGGATGGGATAATTTGGTACAATACAAGTGTCTCCATTACAAAAAACGGGAACACACCAATACCACCGGGCGTTGCAATCATGGCAAGCGTGGATAAGGATAAAACTGCACAAGCAGCTTTAATGCTTAGCCCTGCAGTTGCTTCCATTGCTTTAAAGCCAATGTATATTTGTAAGAGGTACATGCTCCATATAAAAATAGTATGTAAAATAAATGCCTTTTTGTTTTTAAGTGTTTTTATCGTTGCAAATCCTTTACCCATTCCAGAAACAAAACCTTTTATTTTTTGCACCGTTTTATTTGCAGGGAATGAAGAAAATATTTTTTTAAGTCCTAAAATGAAAATCACCACCACTAGCAATGCTATTATTAGTTTGACCCAAATTGGTAAAATGCCAGGTGTTACGAAGTTCTGCAGCTTTTTATTTACAAAATCTCCAACCACATCAATCTGAATAATTACAGTAAATACAATGAATAAAAAATAGGAAAACAGGTCAAAAGTTCTTTCTACCAATATGGTTCCTATTAATTTATCAGCTTTTAAATTTTCATATTTTGCAAGTAATGTACATTTTAAAACTTCGCCGAGTCTTGGTACAGCAGAATTAGCGAGATAACCAACCATCGTTGCACCAAAAACATTTTTTAGTGAGGGATTATAGCCAAGCGGCTGCATGAGAAGTTTCCAACGCATAGATCTACTTAGATGGCTCAAAAGACTAATAAGCACGACAGGTATAACAAGAAAATAATTAGCCTTTGCAAAAGCATTTTTAAACTGCTGTTCCTGCTCTGGAGTCATGCCATGCAACTGCCACCACACCAATAAAAGGCCGATACCTAAAAAAAATACGTATTGCAAAAAAGAAAGTATTTTCTTAACCATGCTTTCTCTTGTATTTAACCATTACAAAATAATGTTGTCTATGAGTCTTACCTCGTTTAAATAAGCAGCTACCAGCGCTACAGGCTTTCTTTTACCATCCCATTGGTTTATAATTTCCAATGTGTTTGCATCTGCAATTTCTGTGTAATCTACCTTAAATCCGTTCTTTTCTAAAAAAAATGTCGCTTCCTCTTTTAAAGATGCCAAACTTCCCTCTTTAATGTGAGCTCTTAGAAGGTTTAAGCACGCTATTATTTGTAGAGCTTTTTGCCTTTCAACTTCGTTTAACCTGATGTTTCTACTGCTCATAGCCAATCCATCTTTTTCTCTCACTGTTTCGCAAACGTTCAACTCAATGGAATATTTTTTTTCGCTCATCATTTTCTTAATCACCATGCATTGTTGGTAGTCCTTTTTTCCAAGATAGAGGCCATTCGGTTTTACTGCCTGTAATAATTTATCTACGATAATGCAAACTCCCTGAAAATGGCCAGGTCTGTATTTCCCTTCTAAAACTGTTTCAAGTTCGCCAAGTTGATAATGTTCGCTTTTTTCATTTGGCGGGTACATTTCTTCAACAGATGGTAAGAAAAGTACATCGCACGAGGCTTTTTCCAGCTTGTTTATATCGTTTTCAATTGTTACCGGGTATTTTTTAAAATCATTTTTATTGTTAAACTGAGTAGGGTTTACAAAAATGCTGCAAACGGCGATGTCATTGTCTTGCTTTGCGGCTTTTATGAGCGAAATATGCCCATCATGCAGGGCTCCCATGGTAGGCACAAACCCAATGCAATTACTTCTTAATTTGTGTAAACGATGTAGATTATCAAGATCTTTTATATGTTTTATTATAATCATGTTTTTTGGTTTTTATGTCGTAATTGGCGTTTGTAGCGGTTTTATCAATAAATTTTGCTACTTTTGCAGCCGTTTCAAAAAATTTCTTTCTGCACTTAATTCCGCACATCAATGTCTACAAAGAAAAGGATTTTATTTATTGCCAACGAAATGTCGCCTTATATAGACGGTACTTCCTTTGCAGAAATAGTGAACAAACTTGCTGTATTATCCAACGATAATAACATGGAAGTTAGGTGCATTATGCCAAAATTTGGTACAATAAATGAACGCAGACATCGTTTGCATGAAGTGGTGAGACTTTCGGGAATTAATGTATCTATCGACAACGATGATTATCCATTAACGATTAAAGTTGCATCACTACCAAATGCAAGGCTACAAGTTTACTTTTTAGACAATGAAGATTTTTTTAAACGCAAATGGGTTTTTACAGATGATGCGGGTAAATTTTTTGATGATAATGGCTTGCGTTCTGTTCTCTTCTGTAAAGGTGCATTAGAGACTGTAAAGAAATTTGGCTGGCCTCCTGATATTATTCATTGTAGCGGATGGATGACCGGTTTAATACCGATGTTTATTAGATCTGCATACAAAAAGGAACCTGTTTTTAGCCACTGCAAAGTAGTTTATACAATAGGTGGCACTACTTTTAAAGAAAAACTTGCAGCAGATTTTTTACAATTAGCAACTATAAACGATAACGTTACTAAAAAGGAACTTGAACCTTTTAAAGATTTAAATAATGTTGCTATGTTTAGAGGCGGAGCAACTTATGCAGATGCGGTGACCTTTGGAACCGAAAAACCCGATAAAAAACTTGCTGAAGAATTTGCGAAAGTGCGTGGTAAAAAAGTTTTAAAATACAATGCGGAAAGTGATTTAACAGACTATTTACAATTGTATGCCGATCTTGCTAAATAATTAACAAGCACGTTTTACTAAAAAATTTATTGCTTTGCAAAGAAGACTTTTACTTGTTGCTGTTTCAGCCGCATTTTTATTAATTTATGGAGGTGTAGGTTGTACAAAATTAGACACTACTACATTAGGTAGCGATCTCGTTACTGTTGATAACATAAATACTTTTGCAGATACGCTTTCAGTAAATGCTACACAAGGCATTTTTAACGATAGCACTATTTTACAAAAAAGCGATAACCACGCAATAGGTGCTATAACTACTGATAATTTATTTGGCAGTACTGATGCACGAATTTATGTGCAGTTTAAACCAACTTTTTATCCATTTTATTTTGGTAATGCCGGTGATACGGTGAATGGAATACCGGCTGCCGGCTTAGATTCTGCGTTTGTCTGCTTATCTTATAGAGGGGCATGGGGAGATACAAGTTCAAACACGACACAAACTTTTGAAGTAAGAGCAATAATTGATGATGATTTTAGGCGAAAGACGGATACTATTAGGCAGTTGGGAGGTTTACCACCGACAGTGGACAATAATAATATTTTAGGGACCGCGTATATTACACCTGCAACCATTGCACAAAAAGTTTTTTTAGGAAGGGGATTAAATAAAGACTCCGTCACAAATCAAATAAGAATAAAACTTACAGGCACAGCAGGAACAGATTTTGCTGCACTTCTCTTTAATGGCCAGGATACCATCTCAAGTAGCATTAATAATGGTTTTCTTGTAGATTCTAATTTTAGAAAAAAGTACAATGGTTTTGAGATAAGGGTGAAAAGTCCAATAAATGGTAACACTCTCTATTATGTAAATCTTGGAGATGCAAAATCCCGTTTAGAATTTCATTACCGTAAAACCAAGGCAGGCGTAAAGGATACCGTAGTTCAGAGTTTTCAAATGTACACGTCTCAGGTAGGTAATATTGCTGCATCATCCAGCATGAACTATATTAAAAGAGATTATACAACCGCTTCATCTCCTTTGCCTACAGCCAACCAACCTACAAATAATGTATTTATACAAACCGCTCCGGGTACGTTTGCCAGTCTGAGTATTCCTGGTCTTACAGGTTATACAAATAGAATTGTACACAGAGCTTATTTAATAGTAGAGCAAACTCCTGACAATGCAATAACAGATAAGATATACACGGCGCCGCCATTTCTATATTTAGATCTGAAGGATACTACTACACCGGTGCGTTACAAACCTGTGTATTTTGACCTTGGTGCATCAATACCATACAATCCTGATGCAACTTCGGTTAATGCTGTTTACCACCCATATCCATTTGGTAATGTAAATGTGCAAACATTCGGTGGGTTCGAACTTAAGAGGTTTGAGCCGGCAGGTACTGCTTTTTCTCGCTACGAAATAAATATTACACGATACGTGCAACATATTGTGAGCAACGGGTTTAGAAATTATGACCTAAGGTTATATGCTCCTTTCAATTATTATTACCCTCAATACCCAGGTACACAATACATTATTCCATACTTTAATCCTATTGCATTGGGCAGGGTTCGTGTGGGTTCGGGTTCTAACAGCAACCACAGAATGAAGGTTGTAGTTGTTTATTCTAAAATATAACTCGTAATAAAAATGCCAAAGCCCTTTACAAAAGTGAAGGGCTTGTTTTTTTAGAATATCAGCCCTTATCTTTGCAATCTTAAAAAAAAATTAATGCCATATTTATTTACATCAGAGTCCGTTAGTGAAGGTCACCCGGACAAGATTGCTGACCAGATCAGTGACGCACTTATAGATAATTTTTTAGCTTTTGATCCTACCAGCAAAGTAGCCTGCGAAACCCTCGTAACCACAGGCCAAGTTGTATTGGCAGGAGAGGTTAGAAGCAAAGCCTACCTTGATGTTCAGGAAATCGCAAGGGGGGTAATTCGTAAAATAGGTTATACCAAAAGTGAGTATATGTTCGAAGCCAACTCATGTGGTATTATTTCTGCTATACACGAGCAATCTCAAGATATAAACCAGGGTGTTGATAAAAAGAAAAAGGAAGAACAAGGTGCGGGTGACCAAGGTATGATGTTTGGTTATGCAACGAGTGAGACGGATAATTACATGCCGCTTGCACTTGCTTTATCGCATGATATTTTAAAGGAATTGGCTGCAGTACGAAGAGAAAATACTGAAATAAAATATCTACGTCCGGATGCTAAAAGCCAGGTTACATTAGAATATGATGATAACAACCAGCCTGTAAGAATTGAAGCTATTGTAGTATCTACACAGCACGATGATTTTGGCAAAGACGAAGTGATGCTTGCAAAAATTAAAAAGGATATTATAAACATTGTAATACCAAGAGTAAAAGCTTTGTATGCAAAATACGATCATCTATTTACAAACAAAATTAAGTATCACATTAATCCTACCGGTAAGTTTGTAATTGGTGGGCCGCATGGCGATACTGGGCTTACAGGTCGCAAAATCATTGTAGATACTTATGGAGGAAAGGGTGCACACGGTGGTGGTGCATTTAGTGGTAAAGATCCTAGTAAGGTTGATAGAAGCGCAGCTTATGCTACAAGACATATTGCTAAAAACTTAGTGGCAGCGGGGCTTTGCGATGAGGTATTGGTACAGGTGAGTTACGCCATTGGTGTGGCACAACCTACCAGTATAAATGTGGTAACGTATGGTACTGCCAAAGTGAATTTAACCGATGGGCAAATTGCAAAAGAAATAATGAAGATGTCATGCTTTGATATGCGTCCTTATTTTATTGAGCAAAGACTAAAACTGCGTAGCCCTATTTATAGCGAAACCGCTTCTTACGGACACATGGGTCGTACGCCCGAGAAAGTTGAAAAAATATTTACTTCACCATCTGGCGTCGTAATAAAAAAGAAGGTAGAGTTATTTACTTGGGAAAAATTAGATGCGGTTAAAGATGTGAAGAAAGTATTTGGTCTTAAATAAATTTCCATCCATTGGAAATGCACTGCCGGAAAGTAGAAAAGACGTTCCTATAATTTCAAACGTCCAATCATCTTTCCGGCATTTTTGTAATAATTTTAAACATAATTTTATACTGTGAAAGATTTTAGACATCAACATAAGCGCCCAAAAAAAAATACACTTATTGTAGGCAGAACTGCTATCATCGCCGCTATCAAGGAAGGCAAACAGTTAGACAGAATATACATGCAGACGGCAGTACATGGCGAAACGATTGATGAAATAAGACTACTAGCGGAAAAGTATATGGTACCCATAAATAAAGTACCCGTTGAAAAGCTTAATAATTTTAATGTGAGCAACCACGAAGGTTGTATTGCACAAATAAGCAAAATACAGTATCAAGATCTGCAAGATGTTATTTCATTTGTTGTAGAAAATGGTGAAGTACCTCTATTTATAATTCTCGATGGCATCACAGATATTAGAAATATTGGGGCAATTGCCCGCAGTGCTTATTGTTTTGGCGTACATGCTATCATAATACCTGATAAGGGCGTAGGCTCACTAAATGAAGATGCTATTTTAACATCAGCAGGTGCATTGGAAAACATAGCCGTATGCAGGGTGAATAGTTTAATGAAAGCCGTAGATGATTTACACCTAAACGGAATAAAAGTTTTTGCTAGCGTGATGGGCGCAACAACCAACTCGTATGATTGCAATTTTACCGAACCAAGTGCTATTGTAATGGGTGCAGAAGAAAATGGAATTTACCCTGCGTTAATGAAAATATGCGATGAAAAATTTGCCATACCCATGACGGGTGATTTTGATTCTTTGAACGTGAGTGTTGCAACAGGTATTATTTTGTACGAGGTATCAAAGCAGAGAAAAGTAGGATAATTTCTTTTATCAGACAATAAATTCCTTTGATATTTATAAACGAATCTTGAAATACAAAATGCCCTTCATATAGAAGGCTTTTACTTTTTTACAATGAGTTTCATTTATAATAAAGTCGACCAAATAAATCTGTTTTTTTGTTGTTTGTTTTCAACACTTTCTTCGCCACTCCACCAGTCTTTTGTTCGGTCTTCTATAAAAGTTTTTAGGGAATTATTGGTGTAATATTTTTTTGCTGTTGTAGGTTTTATAATTGAAACGTCTACAGCATTTACCGATACTTTGGTAGCGATCCACGAAGTAAACAAACGTGGTATGGTGAGGCCCATAATCATACCCGGTAGGCCATTTATATTATTGGGCCCGCCCGGTATCATTATTTCATCAGTATAAAAAGCAAATACATACACACTGTCAAAAATTTTTGATACTGCTTTTTTGCAATTAAAACCTGCAATAACTCTGTTTTCATTTACTAAACGCCACTCCATTTTTGAAAGGCTATCGCTTACATTAAACATTGACCCAAACATTTCTTTCTCAATATTAATAGTGCCGTTATTAAAATCGCTAAACCATTTATTTTTATTTTCATTCTTCATCCATGGTGGATATTTGTCTTTATCTGCAAGCCTGTTAAACACGTATACGGCTTTGTTATCTGCAAATGTAAAATCGTAATATTCTTTTTTAAGTGTTGGCAATTTATCGCCCATACGCTCCGCCCAATCATTATCGCCCATAGTCTTTTTTATGTTAGATACTACTTCAAATTCTATTTGGGCTTTATCTACAAATATTTGTGATTTTGCATTGCTAAAGCAGAATAAAATGGCAATATGTAAGATGAGTATTCTTTTCATTTGTATAAATTTTTTTAATAATTATTTGGTAGCTGCGCCTTTGTTTTTAAAATTCCATGTAAAGCCAAGCATAACATAGCGTTGAAGCCTTTCATTGCGTGTTTCGCTAAAAGTATTAAATCCAAAATTTCTATCTATACCTCTATTTTGATTAAGAATATCTCTCACCATAAAATATGCTGTAAACTCATCTTTCTTAAAAGTACGCTGTAATTTTGCATTCAAAATACTGATATTTATGGCCGGTAAGCGTTCGGTTTTTTGCTGGCCGGTAAAATCATAATTAGTAATAACAGACCATACTTTTTTGTAATAAATTGTAGCTGATAAATCTATACTGTTAGTGAAAAAATTGGTTTTTACATTGCCCAATGTAGATTTTTGCCCATTATAATTTGTACCAACATTTAAACTTACGTCATACTTTTTTTCTTTCGATTTATTAAGCCCTGTTGAGGCACCTATATTTACATTATCTGAAATATTTTTTTGTCCATTTCTAAATGAATTAAAACGACTAGTACCCCCATTCAAATTAAAATCTAAACGGGTATCTATCTTCTTTAATTTATATCCGAGACCACCATAAAAATTAAGGTTATAATTGCCATTTACATTAATAGATTGCGATGTGGTTTTACCACCTGCAGCTACGGTTTCATTACTTGTAATGGCATTACTTGCCGCATTAAAGCTTAAAGATTGATAACTCCATAAATCTTTTATAAAATTATAACTATGATGTGATAGACTTACACGGTTGTTAAAAGTTGGTTGCAAATTAGTGTTACCTATTTTTTGGTAGAATATATTTGTGTTATCTCGTATGGGTTGCAAATCATTAATATCTGGCTGGCGAGTATTACCGGTATAATTTACACGCAAGTTGTGGTTGCTTTTGTAAGTGTAAGTAAAATTAAAGGTTGGGAAAAAGTTAGTAAAATCTCTATTGGTAGTTTTATTTAGTGTAATATCAGTTAATGAAAAGTTTACAAAACTTACCCCTGCGCCTACATTTATTTTTAATTTCTTTTTGGCAAAATTTATTTTTACTGAAGGTATATTTTGTAGAATATCTTTTTCGAAATTGTTAGATAACGAATCTACCCTTAAATCATATTTTTGATTGCTTGAGTTAAAGTCAGATGTAATGCTACTATTTGTACCGTTATTTATTATTAATTGATACCCTAACTCTAAAGCATAATATTTGTTTAAAGGTTCTGTATATACCAACTTGCTAGATAATTTGCTTGTAGTTCTATCAAAAGCCCTTGTTTGGTTTATGGGGAGTAACGCACCTGCTACATTATTTTTAGAATCTTGAATGTTGCTACCATCTGTAGCTACACTATTTGCATTTGCATCAATACTAAGCGTTCGTCTAGCCTTATTAAATTTGTGTTTAAAAATTACACTAGCATTTAGGGCTTGTTTACCGGAGTTTAATCTAAGTGTTCTGTCCGTACTATTTAAAAACTTACCAGCATTGCCTGTGGTATTTCCAATTTTTGTTTCCACACTATTGGTTTCATAAAAATTAGCATTGGTAGTTATTTTTAATGAATTGGCAGTGTCTATTTTCATATCCCATATTGCTTTTAGCATCACATTGGCTCTATTTACGTTGCTAAAGGTTTTGCTACTTTCGTTTAATATAGAGTCGCCGCTTGTTCGAATGTTTTCTTCAAAAACATTGTTGTATCTCTGGCTATTGTATTTTGGGCTAAAGTTTAAGGTATTTTTATCTTTCCATTTATTACTATATTGAATGCCACTATTTACGTTGGTTATAAATCCATTTCGAGGGTCAATTCTAATTTCTTCATCACCAGTTCCCCTACTAACGTAGTAATCATTTTCTGCATCGTACTCATAGTCTTCATCTTCGCCAAATTTATTTCTATCTTGCCAGCTTAAACCATCTTGCCCGGTATTACCATTTAGTAGAAACCCTGTAAGTTTTCGCTTGCCTTTAAAGGAACTTAATAAAATATTTTGGTTGTATCTATCATCAATATCTTTTTGTGGGCCACCTGCTACATCTATCTTACCAAAATATCCTTTCTTTTTATCTTCCTTCAGTTTTAGGTTAATGGTTTTTTGTGTTTTACCATCATCAATCCCTGTAAATTCTGATTGTTCACTTTTTTTATCAAAAACCTGCACTTCTTTTACTGCATCTGCACGCAAATTTTTAACGGCCATGCCCGGGTCATCCCCAAAAAATTCTTCACCGTCCACCAAAACCTTTTCCACCGTTTGACCCAAGGCTTTTATTTGCCCATTCTTATCTACCTGTATGCCTGGCATTTTCTTGAGTAGCTCTTCCACATTGGCATTGGCACTCACTTTAAAGCTGTCTGCCGTGTAAATAGTTGTATCTCCTTTTAACCGTATAGGGTTGCCACTCTTTACAATGACCGCTTCCAAAAGTTTGCTCTTTGGCGTCATTGCAATTAGTGCCAAACTTTCGTTGCTGTTTTTTATTTCTATATCATCTACATAATCGCCAAAGCTGGGGTGAGATACAGTGACAATGTATCTTCCAGGCTTAACATTTTTTAATAAATAACTTCCGTCATCCTTTACCCTTGTAAAATTTTTTAAGACAGAATCTTTTAGCGTAAGCAAAGCCACAACTGCATTTTTTATATTAGCTTTGCTAATAGTATCTTTTATAAAACCAGATACCTGCACGGTTTGGGCGTTTACGGAGTAGCAAACAATAAGTGCGACTGCAAACACTAAAATTTTTTGAAGCATGGCGTTAGTTTGTAAGTATGCTGTAAATATGTCACAAAAATGTGAACTGTGATATTACTGGCAAACTAACTAATCTTAAATTTAGGTTAAACAAAATTTGTATAGGCGGTATAACTAATAACACAAATGGCATACGAAGACAATCATTTTATTGACAGTACAAAGATGGTATGGAATTATTCCTTGTTTAACCAAGAGGACATTGATCTTTTTGCAGCGGGCAAACATTATTATGCCCATCAAAAATTTGGAAGCCATCATATAAAACTGTTGAATACATTCGGTTTTTATTTTGCCGTTTGGGCACCAAATGCAACTGAGGTTTGCGTGATAGGTGACTTTAACAATTGGGAAAAAAACCTGCATCCTTTGTTTGTAAGGCTTGATAAATCGGGTATTTGGGAAGGATTTATTCCCAATTTGGGAGACGATGTTTTATACAAATACCAAATTATCGGTTTTGAAGGTATCGAAACATTTAAGGCCGATCCCTACGCAGTTGGTTGCGAATTAAGACCTGGCACCGCATCTTTAACCAAGACACTTTATTACGATTGGAGAGACGCTGATTGGATGGCAAAAAGAAAATACAACAATGCATTAAATGCGCCATGGTCTGTATATGAATTACACCTTGGAAGCTGGATGCGGCCCAGAAAAGACGATCCCAATCTCTTTAATACCTACCTTGAAACTGCAGATAGGCTTGTGCCCTATGTGAAAGCAATGGGTTTTACGCATGTGGAATTTATGCCGGTTACTGAGTACCCTTACGATGGAAGCTGGGGTTACCAATGTACAGGGTTTTTCGCAGCTACATCTCGGTATGGCAGTCCACAGGAGTTAATGGCGTTAATTGACGAATTACACAGAAATGACATTGGTGTTATATTGGATTGGGTACCTTCTCATTTTCCGAGTGATGCACATGGTCTTTATAAATTTGATGGCACGCATACCTACGAGTATGCAGATACACGTAAAGGTTTTCACAAAGACTGGAGCAGTTATATATTTAATTATGATCGGGGCGAAGTAAGATCGTTTTTACTTAGCAGCGCACATTTTTGGCTTCAGTATTTTCATATTGATGGGATAAGGGTAGATGCTGTTAATTCCATTATAAGGCTCGATTTTTCGAGGGCAGAAGGAGAGTGGGTGCGCAACGGAAAAGGTGGTAATGACAATGAAGAAGCTATTTCGTTTTTACAGGATTTTAATAATATGGTTTATAGGGAATATCCTGATGTGCAAACAATTGCCGAGGAAGCAAGCGATTGGTCTGGTATTACGCTTTCTACTTCAAAAAACGGATTCGGTTTTGGTATGAAATGGATGATGGGATGGATGCACGACTCCTTTAAGTATTTTAAAAAGTACTGGAACGAAAGGGCTCATTCGCAAAACGATTTCACTTTTAGCATGATGTATTTTTATGATGAAAAGTTCATGCTACCCCTGAGTCATGATGAAGTTGTGCATGGTAAAAGCCCTATGATTTACAAGATGCCAGGAAATGAGTTTGAGAAGTTTGCTAATCTTCGATTATTATATACGTACATGTATATGCACCCGGGTGCAAAATTGCTATTTATGGGGAACGAATTTGCGCAAACGAACGAATGGAATTATAACAGCGAATTGCAATGGGAGCTGTTACAGTTTAGTCCGCATAATGGTATGCAGGAATGTGTAAAAAAATTAAATCATTTATATAAAACTATTCCTGCTTTGTACGAATTACAATTTGATAAGAAAGGTTTCAGCTGGGAAGATCTTTCAAATCCGAGTGAAGGCATCATCGTTTTTAGAAGAAATGAAAAAGACCGCAAGAATGATGTTGTTGTAATACTTAACGTTGGTAACTGCGCCCACGATTTAAAAACGGTTGAACTAAGAGGAAAAAATAGTTGGAGAGAAATTCATAATACAGACGAACTGTTATATTGGGGTAGTGGTTTATATTGCAATAAAAATATTATAAGTGAATGTGTTGATAAAAAGAAAAAGCTTTACAAAATAAATATACGTATCAATGCTTTTAGTGCTGTTGTGCTTCAATAACAGTATAAAAACTTGCACCATCCAACTTTTGAAAAGCATCCTTTTAATCCTAAGTGTCTTTTTTGCGCAAAAATGTCTCTGCAGGGTCGCTTGTAGACGATAGTTCCATTTTTTATTTTGAAAAAGGAATTGCCGAAAAAAATGCCGGTCGTTTCCTACCTGCTTCATTAAGTTTTGAAAAAGCTATTTCTTTTAACCAGAGTTTCACAGAGGCATATATTGAAAATGCACTGGTATACAAATGACATGAGAAAATTGGACCTGGCAAAAGCCAATTTTATAAAAGCTTATAATTTGCAACCTGATAACCTAAAGGTTGTAAATGAACTTACAAAAATGTATTTTGATTACCGCCAATGTGATAAAGCCGTAGAACTTGCAAATAAGTGCGTTGGTTGCGAAAGTGCAGCACGTATTTTAGGATTGTGTAGCGATGAGCTGAAAAATTATATGGCCGCCGAAAAAGCACTTTTGCAAGTGATAAAAAAAACACTGACGATGTACAGGTGAATTATACATTGTTAAGGACGTATCTCGAAATGGAGCAATATAGAAATGCAGTTCCTTATTTTAAAAAAAAACAGCAGCTTAAAATCCTGAAAAAAATACTTGGGCATTCGAACTTGGGCTTTTATGTTACAACAACAATTGCATAAGTGCTGTAACAGCATTTGAAACTGCTACAAAAAATGGGTACGTTTCAAGAAACTAGAATCCGCCTTACAATGAAAATTATGGTTATGCGCTTTTATACACTGGCCAGCATGCGCAAGGAGAAGAGAAGTTATTAAGCATTTATAATAAAAAAGGAAACAATGAAATTATAAGGGATTTGGCACAAATATTACACGAACAAAAGCAATATGACAGTTCATAAAATTATTGCCAGAAACTGTTATAGCAAGACTCTAAAGAT
>JBJXGJ010000161.1:0-5005 GCA_046153805.1 Ferruginibacter sp.
AATAAGGAACGTACAATGTTTCCAAAACTGCATCCATCCTTTTTAGCGCATCTACTGCCATGCAAAGAAGACCAAAATCGTTGAACGAATTTATACGATGCGTTACAGCTACTGCATTTTCAACAGCTAAAGAAGGATTTATTTTTATGTGTGGTTCACCACCCGAGAAAGTAAAGCTTTCAAACTGTATTTCTTCCCCAGCTATTGGTTTAAAATTTTGGTCAAGATTTAAAACAACATTTTTCATTTTGTGTAATATTTACACAAAGGTAGGAGGATTTCCGAAACGACCAAATGTTGTGTGTATTTATTACGCAAAACTAATTTCAAACAAAAATCCGGTCTTCTCAAGTTTATTGAAAGCCTGCTTATTAAACCTAAACAATTTTGCAGGTCTTCCTGTTTTTTTGGGTGAATAATTTTCGGTTTCTTCCACAATACCAAAACTTAAAATCTTTTTTCTAAAATTTCTTCTGTCAATTTCTTTTTCGAGAATATTGCAATACAGATTTTCCAAATTAGAAAACTGAAATTCTTTTGGGAGTAAATCAAAGCCGATTGGCTTGTAAGTAAGTTTGCTTTTAAGCCGTGCATGAGCAGTTGCCAAAATCTCTTTATGGTCGTAGGCTAAGTTTGGTAATTCGTTTATGGGAAACCATTGTGCTTCTTCTGCATCGGTATCGGCAGTAAGTTTTAACTGTGTAGAATTTACCAAAGCAAAATAGGCAACAGATATTACCCTAAAACGAGGATCTCTTTTTATATCATCACCAAAAGTATAAAGTTGCTCCAGGTAATTTACTTTAATGCCGGCTTCTTCCTGTAATTCTCGGTTTACTGCATCAAAAAGCGATTCCTCATTTTTTACAAAACCACCTACCAGGGCCCACTGGTCTTTTAAGAGCCCAAATTTTTGTTTAATAAGTAATACATTTAGCCTGTTTTCTGCATAACCAAAAACGATTGCATCTACGGCAATTTTAATTTCCTGTATTAATTTCATTGTGTATGCGTAATTTGTACGCAAATATATTTAATTATCCTCTATCTTTTTAGTATCAAGCCTCGTAAGGATGGTGAATGATGATAATCATTGGTAAGGCAGTAATTTTTTGTAATTTGTTTGTTCTTTTTCCAATTTTTTATATACTTTTGCAGCCCCAAATAGTTCTTTTGAATAATCCCTACAACAAGTTACAGGGATTGGGAGTATCTCCATAAGGCGGTACGTTAACACCAAAAAATAAAAATATGGCTAAAGAAATCACCGGCTATGTAAAACTCCAATGTAAAGGAGGACAAGCCAACCCTGCACCGCCAATCGGGCCTGCATTGGGTTCTAAGGGTATCAACATCATGGAGTTCTGTAAGCAGTTCAATGCAAGAACCCAAGACAAACCTGGTAAAGTATTACCGGTTCTCATCACAGTTTATGGTGATAAATCATTTGAGTTTGTAATTAAAACTCCTCCTGCTCCAGTACAATTAATGGAAGCCGCTAAAATCACATCTGGTTCTAAAGAACCAAACCGTGTAAAAGTGGGTAAAGTTACTTGGGCACAGGTAGAAGAAATTGCGAAAGATAAAATGCCTGACCTTAATGCATTTACGCTAAACAGCGCAATGAGTATGGTTGCTGGTACTGCACGCAGCATGGGTCTTACTGTAGAAGGTAAAGCTCCTTGGGAAAATTAATCTTGTCCGCCGCAAGGAGGATTACACCTGTCCCGATTGTTTCGGGATCACAAAACTTTAAAAAATGATTACTAAAAAAAGAAAACTAGCCAATGCTAAGGTCGATGCTAACAAAGCATATACACTTAAAGAAGCATCTGCCCTGGTTAAAGATATTAATACAACAAAATTTGACAGCTCAGTAGATTTACACGTTCGTTTAGGTGTAGATCCCAAAAAAGCTGACCAAGCAATACGTGGAACTGTTTCATTGCCACACGGTACCGGTAAAACAAAATCTGTTTTGGTACTTTGTACACCCGATAAAGAAGCAGAAGCTACAGCAGCAGGCGCTGATTTTGTAGGGTTAGATGAATTTATTGCAAAAATTGAAGGTGGTTGGACAGACGTAGACGTTATAGTTGCTACGCCATCGGTAATGCCTAAAATGGGCAAGCTTGGTAAAGTGCTAGGACCACGTAACCTTATGCCAAATCCAAAAACCGGTACTGTAACAAACGATGTTGCAGGAGCAGTGAAAGATTTGAAAGGCGGTAAAATTGCATTTAAGGTTGATAAAGCAGGAATCATTCATGCTTCTATCGGTCGTATCAGTTTCGCACCTGAAAAACTAGTTGAAAATTCAATGGAATTTATCAATGCGCTTATTAAATTAAAACCAGCTACTTCTAAAGGTACTTACCTTAAAGGCGTGAGCATGGCAAGCTCAATGAGCCCTGGCATTCTGGTTGATACAAAATCTGTTCAAAACTAAAACACCTCACACGGTCCTCTCCAAAGCAGAGGTGAAGGATTAAAAATAATTGAAATGACAAAACAAGAAAAAAATGATGTGATAGAAGTGCTGAAAGGCAAGTTCTCTCAATACAGCAACTTTTACATTACAGATACAGAAAGCCTTTCTGTAGCGCAGATAACTACACTACGCAGCCATTGCTTTGATAAGCAAGTAGAAATGAAAGTTGCAAAAAATACCCTTATTAAAAAAGCATTGGAAAGTATTGATGCTGAAAAATATGCAGGTGTATTTGATTCTTTGCATAAAGTAACTGCATTAATGTTCAGCGAAAATCCAAAAGATCCAGCTGTTATACTTGCAGGCTTCCGTAAAGCAAACAACAATGAAAAACCTGAGTTAAAAGCTGCATTTATTAACGGCGATGTTTTTACAGGAGATAACCAGTTGAAAGCGCTGACAATGATTAAAACCAAGAATGAACTTGTTGGTGAAGTTATTGGATTGTTATTGGCTCCAATACAAAGAGTATTAGGCGCATTGCAAAATAAAGATGCAGCTAAAGAAGTTGTGGCAGAGGAAGCAGCCCCAGTTGCAGAAACACCAGCAGCAACTGGACCAGTTGCAGAAGCGGCTCTGGTAGTTGAGGCAGCACAAGAAACACCTGCAACAGACGCTCTGGCAACAGCAGCTCCAGTAAAGGAAACACCAGTAGCAGACGCACAGGCTGAAGAAAAGCCTGCTACGCCTGAAGCATAATAAAATTAAATTTTACCTGGCTGATGGTTAATTAAGGCAATAAATTTTTTTTTAAAACACTCCGTCGGATTCGTGAAAACGAATATGAAGCCGGAAAAAAACAAAAATCATGGCAGAAATTAAATCACTTGCTGAAAGTTTAGTAAACTTAACAGTAAAAGAAGTACAAGAATTAGCTGAATTCTTAAAATCAGAATACGGCATTGAACCAGCTGCAGCAGCAGTGGTAATGAGCGCAGGCGATGGTCCGGCAGCAGTAGAAGAAAAAACATCTTTTGATGTTATCTTGAAAGCAGCAGGTCCAAACAAATTAGCTATCGTTAAAATCGTTAAAGATCTTACAGGTCTTGGTTTGAAAGAAGCTAAAGATTTAGTTGATGGTGCGCCAAAAGCAATTAAAGAAGGTGTTGATAAAGCAACAGCTGAAGAACTTAAAACTAAATTAACTGACTCAGGTGCAGAAGTTGAAATAGCATAATTTTTTTAGAATGTTAAAAAAACTCCGAATTTATTTCGGAGTTTTTTTATGCTCAGCATATATGGGAGTGAAAAAAATCATTCTCCCATTTAATGAATAAATAAAATGAATGAAGCGGTTATTTGAAACTAAATATGTAATTTCCCCATACCATTTATCACCATTTAAAAACACACATTATGGGCGACGAAATTATTAAAGAAGAAGAGGGTTTTTTTGACAAATTAAAAAACAAGACATCTGAACTTGCAGATAAAGCAGGCGATGTATGGGAAGATGTAACAGAAAAGGCAGAAGATATTTGGGACAAAACCAAAGACAAAGCAGAAGATGTTTGGGATGCTACAAGAGAAAAAGCGGAAGAATGGAAGGACAAGGCAGAAGACAAGTATGAAGAACTTACCGGAAAAACGCACGATGAGGCAGATAATGTGAAGAATAGAGTTGAAAATACTGCTGATGCTGCTGCTGGCAATAAAGTGCACGAAATTAAAAATGATGTTCATGAAAAAGCACCTGATATTAAACAAGATGCTTTAAATGCAGAAGCTACTCGTGTGGCAAATGCCAAAGATGATTTGAGCAATATTTAATTGGTTATACAGTTATATGTAAGGGTTGCATTGCCGCAGCCCTTTTTTTGTTAATACATAGTTTATAAAAAAAGTAATTTTCTGTATCCAATATAAATAAATTTGTATTCTTTCTAATGAACGTTTAAAAAGAACGAATCTTTTTGTGACTATTTTTTAAAGATGAATATTAATTTAATTGCCGCCGACACCATTAAAAATTTAGTAAGCACTAAAACTACCGCAAAAGCAAAAAGAATTTATGAAAACTGCGAAATTGTTTTGCAAAAAACGGAAGCAGATATATTTTATTTTTTATGCCAAAGTGAAAGTGAGAGATACCGTAATTATGAAGTAGAGATTGATTTTGCTGATGTTTATGCCCCTATACCTACTTGCGATTGTCCCCAACACGAAAATGAACAATTTTGTAAACATGTGGCAGCTTGCTTAGTTTTCTTGCAAGAAAGTAAAGAAAATAATCATCCTTCATTACATAAACAACAGAAAATAAATGTTGAAATAGTAAATGATACTACAAGAAATGCATTTCTTGAGAATAGTACAACTTCATATCCCCAGAAATATAATTCTAACAACTTAAATGACTGGAGTATTTTTTATGGGTTAACGGCAGCAAAAAAGTATAAAATAAAAGACTTGTCGAATAACGATAATGTTTCAATTTTATTTGAATCACAGCAAAAATCGTTGGCAGCAAATGTACTGGATGGTAATAAAATATTTTTAGTAGAGATTAGAAAA
>JBJXGJ010000169.1:0-4904 GCA_046153805.1 Ferruginibacter sp.
TCTTCTTCTGCCTTCTCTCTCTTCTTCTTTCCTCTTGTGCCTCTGTGCCTCTGTGGTTAGGTCTTCTTCTTGGGGGCCTTCGGCGCTGGCTTGGCCTTCGTGGTCTTTCTTTAATATCAAGTTTAAATTTTCTTGCATAATCTTTTGCTACATCGTAACCCGCATCTGCATGGCGAATAACACCCATGCCCGGGTCGTTGCGAAGCACCCGTGCAATTCGTGCAGCGGCATCATCTGTACCATCAGCTACAATCACCATACCCGCATGTATGCTGTAACCCATGCCCACGCCGCCGCCATGGTGAAGGCTCACCCAACTAGCCCCGCCTGCCGTATTTACCAAAGCATTTAATACGGGCCAATCTGCCACCGCATCGCTTCCATCCAACATCGATTCTGTTTCTCTGTTTGGGCTTGCAACACTTCCGGTATCTAAATGATCTCTGCCAATAACAATGGGTGCTTTTACTTTTCCGATGCGAACCAATTCATTAAATGCCAGACCGGCTTTTTCTCTATCGCCCTGTCCTATCCAGCAAATTCGTGCAGGCAAACCTTGAAAAGCAATTTTTTGCTGTGCCATTTTAATCCACCTGATCATGCCCTCATTTTCAGGAAATAATTCCATCATCACTTTATCTGTTACAGCAATATCGTCAGGGTCGCCACTTAATGCCGCCCAACGAAACGGGCCCTTTCCTTCGCAAAAAAGTGGACGAATATAGGCAGGTACAAAGCCCGGGAAAAGTCCACCTGCTACACCATTTGGCGACCTCGATTTTAATGTTTTATACTCGCTTTCTATGTTCTCATTTTCAAACTCGTATTCAATTGCACGAGCTCTTAAATTATTTCCGTAATCAAATGTAATGGCACCTTTGTCCATCAGCTCACACATTAATTGTGTATGCAAATGCATGCTTTTATAGCTGAGGTGCAAATATTTTTCTTTATTGGTTTCTCTTAATTTATTTGCTTCTTCGTTACTAAGGTTATGGGGCAAATATCCGATCAGTGGATCGTGAGCAGATGTTTGGTCTGTAAGCGTATCGGGTACAATATTTCTTTGTGTTAGCCGCTCCAACAATTCGATTGCATTACAAACTATTCCGATGCTTAAAGCTTCTCCTGCCTGCTTTGCAGCCAATGCGGCATCAATGGCTTCATCAATATTTTCAAACTTTACATCAAGGTATTTTGTTTCAATTCTTTTAACAACCCGCCAAGGCTCTACCTCGGCCACCAATGCCACGCCACCATTCATGGTTATTGCCAAAGGTTGTGCGCCGCCCATCCCTCCAAGACCTGCCGTTACATTTAACGTACCTTTTAAAGTGCCGCTAAAATGTTTATCTGCAACCGCTCTATAGGTTTCGTAAGTGCCTTGCACAATGCCTTGGCTTCCGATGTAAATCCAGCTACCTGCCGTCATTTGTCCGTACATCATCAAGCCCTTTTTTTCCAGCTCATCAAAGTGTTTCCAGTTGGCCCAGTTAGGTACAAGTTGTGAGTTAGAAATTAAAACCCTCGGCGAATCTTTGTGCGTTTTAAGCATGGCAACGGGCTTTCCGCTTTGTATCAAAAGTGTTTCATCTTCCTCCAAATCTTTTAGTGCTTTTATTATTAGATCAAGGGATTCAATATTACGTGCAGCTTTACCTCGTCCACCGTACACAATTAAATCTTCGGGGCGTTCCGCCACGTTAGGATCTAGATTATTAAGCAACATTCTCAGCGCAGCTTCCTGCACCCATCCTTTGCAGTTTAAGGTGCTGCCTTTAGGGGTTTTGTATTTCGCAAAATCGTGGTTAGAAGACATTTATTTTTATTTTTTTGAACACTAGCTATTTATCCATATCGTCATTTGTCCCGCTTTTCGCTATTACTCCTGCACAGGCCAACGCACAGAACCTTCACCGGGGTAGCCGCTGCAATCGGGTGTAGAAATTCAGCTGAATAACTACTATCAACATTTATAAAGCAAACACTTTTATAAAATTGATGGCTTCCATTATATCATCCCTCATTATCCTGTCCGCCTCATTAAAGCTCACCTCTTTTCTAAATTCAGCAATAATTTTTTCTAAGGCCTGAGATGTTTTTAATGGTCTGCGAAATTCCAACGCCTGCACCGCTGCAAGCAATTCGATAGCCAATACTTTTTCTACATTATCCATTAATCTTTTGCATTTAACTGCTCCATTTGCACCCATACTTACATGGTCTTCCTGGTTATTGCTGCTGGGTATAGAGTCCACGGAAGACGGCGTACACAATTGTTTGTTTTCACTTACAATTCCGGCTGCGGTATATTGAATGATCATCATACCCGAATGAAGTCCTGGGTTTTTAATAAGAAATGGTGACAAGCCTCTTTGCCCACTAATTAACTGATAAGTTCTGCGTTCGCTCATGCTTGCAATTTCACTCATGGCTATTGCTAAAAAATCCAATCCCAATGCCAAAGGCTGCCCATGAAAATTTCCACCACTTACAACTAGATCTTCATCGGGAAAAATATTAGGATTGTCAGTAACCGAATTTATTTCAGTAATGAAGATATTTTTTACGTATTCTACCGTGTCATAAGAAGCGCCATGCACCTGCGGTACACACCTAAATGAATAAGGATCCTGTACCTGCTGTTTTTTTTGTGAAGCTATCTCACTTCCTTGTAATAATTCCCTCAATTTAGCCGCTACTCTCCCCTGTCCTACATGAGGACGAACAACATGAATTGCTTCATTTAATGGTTCCGTAATACAATCAAAAGCGTCGAAACTGATTGCCGCAATTATGTTTGCCCAGTTTAATAAACGCTCAGCCTGAATTAGATTATGAAAACCATACGCACTCATAAACTGTGTACCATTTATTAATGCCAATCCTTCTTTACTTTGTAAGCAGATGGGTTGCCAATTAAGTTTTTTTAATGCTGCATCTGCTGTCATTCTTTGTCCTTCTAAGTCCACTTCTCCTAAGCCAATTAAGGGTAAACTCAAATGGCTTAATGGAGCCAAATCTCCCGATGCGCCCAACGAACCCTGTGTGTAAATTATGGGATACATTTTCGCATTGTACATATCCATCAATCTTTTTACAGTGTCGATCTGTACCCCAGAATGTCCGTAGCTGAGTGATTTTATTTTCAGCATTATCATCAACTTCACAATATCTTCCGGCACTTCTTCCCCCAAACCGCAGGCGTGAGATTTCAATAAATTATTCTGTAATTCGCTCAGTTGTTCATCATCAATTTTTACATTTTGCAAAAAACCAAAACCTGTATTAATGCCATAAAAGAGCGCATCAGAAGTTTTCATTTTTTCATCTAAATATGCCCTACATTTTAAAATACGTTCGTGGGCATCAAATGTTATAGAAACCAATTGGTCATAAGCAAGCAAATTTTTTAGTTGTTCAAAATTTGTATGTTTTCTGTCTAGCGGAAGATAATTATAGCTCATTAACCGTTTGGTTTTATTATTTTTAAATCGTTAAATTCAAAAGTAACAAAACAATATTGAAAATTGACAGCATTTGCCATGGTAACTTCCGTAGCATTTTTATAAGAAAAATTATGAGAAAAATATTTATCATCGTTTTTACAACATTAGCAAGTAACTGCGTAAAAGCACAAGCAATAAATATTTTAACAAGCGGTACAAAAACTTCTTTAAGAGGTTTGAGTGTTGTGAGCGATAAAATAATTTGGGCAAGCGGTAGTAATGGTAAAGTTGCACATACATCTAATGCCGGTGCCACTTGGGATTGGATAACTGTAAAAGATTTTGAAAAAAGAGATTTTAGAGATATTGAGGCTTTTAATGACAGCACTGCTATAATTATGGCGGTTGATGAACCTGCTTTCATTTTAAAAACAAGTGATGCGGGAAAATCATGGAAAATTGTTTACAGCAATTTTGATAAAGGAATGTTTTTGGATGCGATGGATTTTAATGACGATAAAAGCGGCATCGTTGTTGGAGATCCGTTAATAGGTAAATTTTTTATTGCGTACACAAAAGACGGAGGCGAAACGTGGCAGGAAGAAAAGAAGGAAAACCGTCCTTTGGCAGATACTGGAGAGGCTTGTTTTGCAAGCAGCGGCACGAACATAAGACTTCTAAAAAATAATAAAAAGGTATTTATAAGTGGTGGTAAATTCGGGCATTTTTTCTACCACAAACGTAAAAAAAACCTCCCATTGATAGATGGGCAAGAAAGCACCGGCGCCAACTCTGTCGCTTTTAAAAACAATAAAAAATTTATTGTTGTAGGTGGTGACTTTAATACAAAAGATGGCAAAGAAAAAAATTGCTTCATAACGAATAATGCCGGCCGCAGCTGGTACGCACCGATTGAACCCCCGCTAGGCTATAGAAGCTGCATAGAATTTATAAAAGATAAAACATGGATCACCTGCGGATTGAATGGGGTGGACATTACTTTAAATGATGGCAAAAATTTTAAAGCGCTCAGTACAGAAAATTTTCATGTTTGCAGGCTTGCAAAAAAAGGAAAAAGCATATTTTTCGCCGGAAGTAGTGGCAGAATTGCTGTGTTAAATTCACCCGGTTTTTAGTGCATTTTGATAAATATTATTCTTATGTTTTCGTTTTATGTATTATCGGACTTCTCCGACAAGCATTCGACACCACCGTTACAAAATATGCCCAGTACTCAAAACGCAAATCCGTTTGCGAAACTTGGCTTACCTCATTCATCTTCCACGGCAAATCCTACAATATTTAATCTTATTATTAAAAGAGCACACGGCATTCGCTTTTAAACTTTCATAATTCTTTCTCTATATTCAACATTACTCATGGCTTTCATCATTTTCCTTTTCTTTGATATTTTTTTTACATCTTTTTTTCTTTCCAAAAGAGTTAGTGCAATTT
>JBJXGJ010000171.1:0-21591 GCA_046153805.1 Ferruginibacter sp.
CCTGCAACTTAATTAAGAAAAAGCAAAAATCGTTTTGCATGCTTTCAATTACGGAATGATTAACTAAAATAAAATAGAGCTTTATAATGTGAGCTGTGGCTTATAAATCCTTTGCTATATTTGCGCATCTTTAAAAACTCAATTTTTATACAATGGAATACAGAATAGAAAAAGATACCATGGGCGAGGTAAACGTGCCGGCAGATGCATATTTTGGGGCTCAAACCCAACGCAGCATTGATAATTTTAAAATAGCGCAGGATATAAATAAAATGCCTAAAGAAATAATTAAGGCATTTGCATATTTAAAAAAGGCCGCGGCACTTACCAATAAAGATGCAGGCATTTTATCGCAAGAAAAAAGTGACCTTATTGGTAAAGTATGCGATGAAATACTGGAAGGTAAACTGGACGATTATTTTCCATTAGTGGTTTGGCAAACAGGCAGCGGTACACAAAGTAATATGAACGTAAACGAAGTGGTGGCTTACCGTGGGCATGTTGTAAATGGTGGCAACCTTGCTGATAAAGAAAAATTTCTTCACCCCAACGATGATGTAAATAAAAGCCAAAGCAGTAATGATACGTTTCCTACTGCTATGCATATTGCTGCTTATAAAATATTAAATGATGTAACAATACCAGGAATAAAAAAATTAAGAGATACCCTATATGCGAAGTCGCAGGAATACATGCACGTAGTAAAAATTGGTCGTACCCATTTTATGGATGCGACACCACTTACGGTTGGGCAGGAGTTTAGTGGATATGTTTCTCAACTGGATCATGGTCTGCGAGCCATAAATAATGCATTGCCTCACCTGAGCGAATTAGCACTTGGTGGTACAGCAGTTGGAACAGGAATTAACACACCTGAAGGTTATTCAGAAAATGTAGCGACACATATTGCAACGCTCACAGGTTTACCTTTTGTAACTGCCGAAAATAAATTTGAAGCATTGGCTGCACACGATGCCATTGTAGAAATGCATGGTGCATTGAAAATGGTAGCTGTAAGTTTAATGAAAATTGCCAACGATATTAGAATGTTGAGCAGTGGACCAAGAAGCGGAATTGGTGAAATTTTTATTCCAGATAATGAACCAGGCTCGTCTATCATGCCGGGTAAAGTGAACCCAACGCAATGCGAAGCTTTAACCATGATTGCCGCACAGGTAATGGGCAACGATGTTACAATTGGCATTGGTGGCAGCAATGGGCATTTTGAGTTAAATGTTTTTAAACCTGTAATGATTTTTAATTTTTTACACAGTGCAAGATTGATCGGTGACGGTTGTGTTTCTTTTAATGATAAATGTGCTGTAGGTCTAGCTCCTATTGAAGTAAATATCAAAAAGCATGTTGATAATTCATTGATGCTGGTAACATCTTTAAATACAAAAATTGGCTATTACAAAGCCGCAGAAATAGCACAAACCGCCCACAAAGAAGGCACAACCTTAAAAGAAATGGCCATCAAACTCGGTTACGTAACTGCTAAAGATTTTGACAAATGGGTAGTGCCGGCGGAAATGGTAGGAAAAATATAAACGCAACTATTTTTTCTAATGAAAATCCTTATTGCATATCAAGGTATAATTCCTGTAAGAAACTACGGTGGTACAGAAAGGGTAATCTGGTATTTAGGAAAGGAACTCTCAAAACTTGGGCATAGCGTATCGTACCTTGTAAACCAAGGTTCGTATTGTGATTTTGCTGAGGTTATTTTTATTGATCCTTCAAAAAGTTTAACCACGCAAATTCCCGAAGAAACAGATATTGTACATTTCAATTTTTTCCCGGCTGAACGAATTTCACAGCCTTATGTAATAACGATGCATGGCAATATTACTGATGATCGAAAATTTGATTTAAATACCATTTTTGTATCAGCTAATCACGCAGAGCGCTTTGGTAGCAAGGCTTTTGTTCACAATGGTCTGGATTGGGACGACTACCAAAAACCTTCTTTCAACAATACCAGATCATACTATCATTTTTTAGGAAACGCCGCATGGCGTGTAAAAAATGTACTAGGTGCCATCAATATTATTCATCAAACCCAAAATGAAAAATTAAAGGTGCTCGGTGGTCATAGATTGAACATTAATATGGGTTTCAGGTTTACAATAAGCGCTAGAATAAGTTTTTGTGGAATGGTTGGTGGAGAAAAAAAACTAGGTCTTTTAAATGGTTCGAAAGGTCTTGTTTTTCCTGTGTTATGGAACGAACCTTTTGGACTAGCACTTACCGAAAGCCTTTATTTTGGTTGCCCCGTATTTGGCACACCATATGGCTCTTTGCCTGAAATAATACAAACAGACATTGGATTTTTGTCTAACAATTCTAAAGAGTTAGCAAAGCAAATTGAAAACAGTGAACAGTTTTCTAAAAAACGTTGCCATGAATATGCAACAGATGTTTTCAATGCCAAAATAATGACGGAAAGATATCTTGCAAAATATGAACAGGTTTTAAATGGTGAAACTTTAAACAAAACTGCACCGCAATTAATAGCTGTTCAGCAAGAAAAGTTTTTACCTTTTTACTAAAGTGATTCATCGCAGAGAAATGAGTAAATTGAGTTTACGAAGAGAAGACTTTACAACTTAAAAAGCTGATTTAGCCGCTCAGTCTACGCCATATCACACCAATTCTTTCCAGGTATGATCAGCCAACAACTGCACTTTTGCTGTATGTTGTTTAAAAGATTTTGATCCTCTACCCCACTCATTTGGGCTCACCATGCTTATCATGTAAGAACCATCGTGGTTTTCATACAAATGATATATATGACCAATTACTGGCTGAAAATTTAATTTTGCACTGTATACAATCATTGATAATTCTTTGCGTGACTGTATCTCCTGCGCCTGCAATGCAAGAAGCTCTACCTGCTTACGAATCTGGTCTAGCTGCATATTGGTTTGTTCCTCCATTGCAGTAAGCACTTTGTGGCGTATCATACCTTCCTGCGTTGGTTTTATTACTGCACCACTCACACTTGCGCTGTATGGCAATACGCTCATTTGCTTGTGAAAAAATTCAACGTTGGTATATTTTGCTCCATCTTCGTTAAAACCAGTCTGCGTAATTTTTAAATAACCATTTGGTTGTATTTCGTGCAGTACTTCTAATACTGTTTCATCATTTTTTTCAAAAATTATTTCCATTAAAATGGAGCTTAGCGCTTTTCCTTTTACATGTGTTGCAAAATCTTTAGCATAAAAAGGCTGCAGTGAACCGTCAATAATAATATCGTATTTGGCACCAAAAGAAACATTTTCTAATGTAACCCAACTGTTGTTTACCGTTAAATCGTTTTTATTATCTGCGGCTGTAATTTGAAAATAGCCACTCTTTGGTCGGTCGCCTTTTTCGTAAGTTCCTTTTTCTGGAAACAATTGCCATGAAGCAATAAAATTGTAAGCTGAAGTCATATTCTTATATAAGGTGCGAAGTTAGTTGGTTTAAAAAAAATTAGTTATTCAAATCCCTTCTAAATATTCCGATATGTGAAACAATAGTGTACAAAAAAGCCGCCTCAAATAAATGAAACGGCTCTAAAAAATGTTAATATTTAGTGAGAATTACATCGCGGCCAACTGTACTTTCTGCTGTAATTCCAATACACTTTCTTTAAATAAATTATCAGTATCCATTAAATCTTTTACAGTTTGGCAACTGTGTATTACAGTTGTATGGTCTCTTCCACCAAAATGCTCACCAATTGTTTTTAGAGAATTTTTTGTAAACGCCTTTGATAGGAACATAGTTATTTGCCTTGCTTGCACAATTTCACGTTTACGGGTCTTTTGCAATAATTTATCGTAGGCTACATCAAAATATTCGCATACCATTTTCTGGATAGCATCTATGGTAATTTCCTTTGTGGAAGATTTTACAAAATTTCTTAATACTTTCTTTGCCAATTCGAGGTCTATTTCTCTCTTGTTAAGCGAAGACTGTGCCAACAGAGAAATTAGGGCCCCTTCCAACTCTCTTACATTACTGTTTATATTGTAGGCAATATATTTTACTACCTCACGGGGCATTTCTAACCCATCGTTCTTCATCTTAATATCAAGAATGTCGATCTTTGTTTCATAATCCGGCACCTGCAGATCAGCACTTAGGCCCCAACGAAAACGACTGAGCAATCTTTCCTGTACACCTTCCAAATCTTTTGGAGATTTATCACTAGTAAGAATTAATTGTTTTCCACTTTGGTGAAGATGATTAAAAATAGAGAAGAATGCATCCTGCGATTTTTCTGCTCTGTTAAAAAACTGTATATCATCAATTATTAAAACATCTATTAATTGATAAAAATGTATAAAATCATTTATGGCATTGTTACGACCATGGTCTATAAACTGGTTAATAAACTTTTCTGAACTCACATACAACACAACCTTATTTGGATTAAGGCTTTTTACCTCATTTCCTATTGCTTGTGCAAGATGTGTTTTACCTAGACCTACGCCTCCATAAACTACGAGCGGATTAAAGCTAGTACCACCCGGTTTTTCGGCAACAGTTTTCCCCGCCCTGCGGGCGACTCTGTTGCAGTCTCCTTCAATAAAAGTATCAAATGTGTATGCAGCATTAAGTTGCGGATCAATCTGCATCTTCTTAAGCCCAGGTATTACAAACGGGTTCTTAACAGGGTTATTTATGACTAAGGGAAAATCCATTTCATTGTTTGAATACGATCTGTAACCATGCCCCGGAATATCTGTAGTTAGTGGTTTGTTTTTGCTGTTGCCACTATCAACCATAATCCTATATTCTAATCTTGCTTCTTTACCCAGTTCTCGTTTCAAAGTTTTTGCAAGCAGAGATACGTAATGCTCTTCAAGGTACTCATAAAAAAATTGACTTGGTACCTGTATGGTAAGAATTTTTTCTCTAAGGCTTACTGGTTTTATTGGTTCAAACCATGTTTTATAATGCTGCCATTCTACGATATCTTTGATAATATCCAAACACGACGCCCATATTTTATCAAAAGATTTATCCATTAGTGTTGCAACAGTTTTTTTCTTGCGTTATTTGACTAGTTTTTGACCGCTCCCTGAGCCAACAATTCATTTCTTTCGGAGGGGAGCGAATATCAAAATAAATTGTTGATAAAAAAAACTTTTTATTCTTTATAATTCCGCGTATTAGTTGAATATTGTAATTTATACATATTATTTGCCTTTATTCGATACCCTCAAAACACAGTACCAATAGGGTTTTATAAAGAAAACCTGAATAAACTGTACTAAAAAACTTTTTTAAAAATACTTAAATAATTCTAAAAAGCTATGTGTATAAACCCGTAGTTTCCAGCTTCCAATAAAAAATTATTTACCAGTTGCTGATAAAAATACATAGGTGCGTTTGATAAAAAAATATCGCCTATTTTTGAAACCTAAACTAAACAACTATGAGTTACGAATTAACAGGTAAATTAATTGCAAAGTACGAAACTGTGCAACGTACAGAATCTTTTAAAACAAGAGAATTTGCTATTGAAAAAACAGATGATATCGGTGGAAGAACGATTGTGAACTATGCTAAGTTTCAAGCTGTTCAAGATAAAACTGAGATAATAGATAAGGTAAATATTGGCGATACAGTAAAGGTTTATTTTAATATTAAAGGAAGCAAGTGGGAAAAAGACGGTAAAACCAATTACATTACAAATTTAGATGCGTGGCGCATTGAACAGATTTTAAATACTACTCATGGTAATAATAATGCCGATACGAGTACGATGGAGCCTTTAGATAATTTTACGGCATCACCAGAAAGTGACGACCTCCCATTCTAAAAAAATAAGCGTCCACAATTTGGTCGTCCAGCTTTTAAATATTTTTTATTATAAATTTCTGGGAGAAGACCCAGCAAATGCATGCAACAAAAAGTAGTTTTAAAACTCAGTCCTGTAGATGCGGACGATGAAGCATTTATTTTACAGCAAATTGCTTCGTCTGCTGGAATAAAAAAAACAGCTGTTTCAGGGTTTTCTATACTGAAAAAGTCTATTGATGCTAGGGGTAAAAATATTTACATAAATCTTATAGTAAATGCATTTATCAATGAGCCTGTAACTTCGCCTCAAGGAAAAATATTTCCCTTTAAGAATGTTGCAAATGCAGCAAAGAAAGTAATAATAATAGGCTCAGGCCCGGCGGGTATTTTTGCGGCGCTGCAATTGCTTCAAGACGGTATAAAACCGATAATATTAGAAAGAGGAAAGGATGTAAGAGCGAGGCGCAGAGACCTTGCAAAATTAAATAAAGAAGGTATTGTGAACCCTGAAAGCAATTACTGCTTTGGCGAAGGAGGAGCGGGGACGTACAGCGACGGTAAACTATATACCCGTAGTAATAAGCGTGGGGATATAGATAAAATTCTAGACTTATTTATATATTTTGGTGCGCCGACAAATATTGCTTACGATGCGCACCCGCACATTGGCACCAATAAACTCCCGCAAATAGTAGCGGCTATGCACAATCAAATACGGTTGTGCGGCGGCGAAGTATTGTTTGAGAAAAAAGTAATTGATATTTTGATTGCCGATTCTAAAATTGCGAGTGTGAAGACTGCTGATGGCGACACTTTCTCAGGCGATGCTTATGTGCTTGCAACAGGGCACTCTGCACGTGACGTATTTACTTTACTACATTCAAAAAACATATTGATAGAGCCTAAGCCTTTTGCCATGGGCGTTAGAATTGAACATCCACAAAGTTTGATAGACAGCATACAATACCATTGCGGTGTTGATAGAGATGTTCATTTACCGCCAGCGGCCTATTCGCTGGTGCGACAAGTAAATGGCCGGGGTGTATTTTCGTTTTGTATGTGCCCTGGAGGCATCGTTGCCCCAGCAGCAACAGATGAAGGCGAACTTGTTGTAAATGGCTGGAGCCCTTCTAAAAGAAACAATGCATTTGCCAACAGTGGTATTGTGGTTCAGGTAGAAAAAACGGATGCACTTGCTTGCCTCCTGCATGCAGGTGTGGAAACGAATGAAAACGATCCTCTTATTTTTATGAAGTTTCAACAGATGGTGGAGGGGCAAACTTACAAGGCAGGCGGTGGAAATTTTAAAGCACCTGCGCAAAGAATGCAGGATTTTGTAAAAAGAAAATTATCTGAAACACTTCCATTAAATTCCTATTTGCCGGGTTTAACCTCCTCAAAACTAGACAGCGTATTACCTGCTTTTATTTATGATGCACTTGCAGAATCCTTTCAACATTTTGGTAAAAAAATGAAAGGTTACTATACAAATGAAGCTGTAATAATTGCTATAGAAAGCAGAACTTCGAGCCCAGTGAGAATTCCAAGAGATGCTGAAAATTTGCAGCATCCAGAGCTTAACAATTTATACCCTTGCGGGGAAGGCGCAGGTTATGCGGGAGGTATTGTGAGCGCTGCAATGGATGGCGAAAGAGTTGCAAATATGATTGCGGGAACAACTTAAAATAGATAAATTGTAAGCTATTCTATGCCGTTGTCGTAACAGTAGTCGTTTCCACAGTATCTGCAAGTTTCTTTTTTAGTTCTAAGTTTAAATATTTATAAAGAATGTCGGCAATACTCAAACATGTGAGAAGAATACATCCAACTGCAAAACCCAAAATTGAATAAATTATTTTGGATGTTTTAGTCTCTAAAAATGGGGGTAAAGGCGCATCTAAAATTTCGATGGTAGGGGTTACTTTTTGTAACCTCCACAATGCCTCTTCCCTATTGGAGGCTGCACCATTTCGCTGTGATAAAACCAGCAATTTATCCCTTTCAAGATTTTCTTTGGGTACCGAATATTGAAGTTTCCCTTGAGGAACAAAGAGTGTAGTATTGTTTAATGCTATTCTCTGATTATCGAATTTCCTCAAAACAACTTCTAGAGAATCTACTTTCTTTTGGGTAAAATCAAAGTCCAGTTGGGCTTTTTTTATTTTCAATTCCTTGTAGAATTGAGAAACTTTGTCCACAAGAATTAAACTTGTAGGGGCTATTAATTTCTTATTTGTGTGAGAAAAATAAATTTCTAGTAAATTATTTTTATTGAACTTAACGGTATAGTAATCTGCCAATAAACTTGCGCCTGAAGAATACAATTCTGAAACAACAGATGGTTTCTTTATTGTGCTTGCAAAAAAAGATTTATTTTTATTATGGTCATCAATAAGAATTTCTGCAATGGTTTTGTTACCAAATATTGAAAGCCTTTGAGAAACTACCGCTTCTCTAGTTTTCCTACTTCTTGCGACTTCTTCTATATTAACATTTGCCTCATCACTTAGGGTTTTAGAACCTCCACTTCCTCCTAATAATTCGCTGATTTTAGAAGTCGCAGAACTTGCATCTGCGGGTGCAGATAAAGGATACAAACTGGATTTTACAGAGTACACAACAGGTTTATTCTTTGCAAACATGTACATTAAAATTGCCACAGCTACCCCTCCAACAAATATTAGTATTTTGACTTTGTTAATTCTTTTGAGTAAAACTCTTATAAGTTCTTTACTTGTCACTAAACAATTTTTAATTTACATATTTTAATAAAAGACCTGTAAGCAAAGCAGGTCCAAGAGTTGTTGCGGCAGTTTTTATGGCGTCAGTAAATTCCTGTCCTTCCGGCCTTGTAGGTATGGTAACAAGAGCACCTTCTTCTACCCTTGGGTAAAAGTGGAAAAACATAAAGTTCTTTGTACGCTTGCTCCTCCCGTTTGCATAAGTAACAAATACCCTGCGCCTCCATGGTCTTATACCAAAGCCACCTGCCTTGTCTATATAATAACTAACATTTGTATGCTCTTTATCAAATGCTATTTTTAAAGGAGATTGTACACGTCCTTGAATACTTACAAAAGGATTAATCTCTGGAATAAAAATCAAATCCTTTTCCTTTAAAACAATATCATACTTAGAATTTTTATATTTTAAAGCCTTGTATAATTCAATACTTACTGTATCTACTAAAGATTTAGTAGCTGCCACAGCGGCAATAAGATTGCCAACGCTATCATATTTGGCCTTTGCAACTACTTGCTCTCTCAAATTATCTGTTTTACTCCTAATAAGTACCGCACCAGCCAGGTTGGCATTTTCCTTTAGCCCACCTGCACGATTTACATAAGAAGATATTTTTTCGTATTTGTCCAATCTCGGATATAGACCCGGGTATTTTATTAACCCTTTTAACTCGATATTTTGCTGTAGCTCAAACGTTGGATTTTTTCTGGCAAAAATCTGATCATACGGTTTTAAAATAACTTTTGCAGCGGCAGAATCTAATTGCAAATCTTGATTTATATTGTATCTTTTAACCACTGTTCCAGTAGGTTTCAACCCTTTTCTTGCAGAGTCCGCATCTACAATACTAGAGATTTCTAACCTGCCAAACTCAGCAGATGGTTTTAAACCTCCTGATAAATATAGCAGATCTTGCAACGTCATGCCCCCATACTTTCTAAATTTGCCTTCTTTCCTTACTTCCCCAAATACTTCAACAAATACTTCATCGGTAAATTCTGCAGTGCTAAAAAGTTGAACAATGTCGTTTGGTAATAAGGCAACATTGTTTTTACTCTCTATATCATTGTTGTTTATGTCAGTTAAATCAATCTCCAGCCTATCTGCAGACTGCAAATTGGTTGAATCACCTGCACCACGAAAAACATAAGCCCTTTGCAAGTAGGTATTCCGTGTTACTCCACCTGCTCGGTTTACCAAATCAAATAGCCTGTCGCCGTTTCTAAATTCATATAAGTCAGGGTATTTAATTTCGCCGCGTATTTCTATTTTATTAACCAAGCCTGATTTTATTAAATCGGCTTTTACAATATCACCATCCTGCAGGAGCACATCTTGGTCATCTAAACGTAAAACAGCATTTGCATTTACATCCTTCAAAACCTGACTCTCATTTTCGGTACGAATGATATTGATATTTGAACCAAGGGCAACTGAATTTAGACCGCCACTGTATTTTAAAAGTGCTTTGATACCTTCGTCTTTTCTTAACTGGTAAAACATTGGTCTTTTAAATTGTCCGGTTGCCAACACTTTTTTCTCATAAAAGGGGACGATTATAAAGTCATTGTTTTGAAGATAAAGGCGTTTACCAAAGTCACCGGTTTGCAAATATTTGTAAACGTCTAATTCTTCTATTATTCGTCCGTTTCTTTTAATTTGTATGTTGCGCAGGTTTCCACTAGGCGTTACACCACCGGCTTTTGCAATTACTGTAAATGCATTGCTGAAAGCAGAAACAGTTATAATACCGGGATTATTTACTTCATTAACTACATTTATATTTATACTGCGGGGCTCTCCCAAACTTATATCAATATTAGTTCCTGCGGGCACAACTGCAGCAAACCTAGAATAAAGAATTCGTCGTGCATTTTCGAAAGTCAAACTACCAACGTATATTTTACCCATGCCTCTTGGAAAAATGGCACCATCTGTACCCACAAGGTATTTTGTTTGAAACTCGGCACCACCATACAGCGATACAACTATGTTATCGCCAACACCAATAGGATAATCCAACGGAGGGATGGAAAGCTCAGCGATGCTGTATTGTGCTGCATTTGCAAACACATTTGCGCCATAAGTTGCTTTTGGGCTATACCCTCGAGCCGTGCCTCCATAATCAGTAAGACTGTCTTTATATATTTTATTATTCTTTATAATAGGATTTAAATCCTCTCCTGCTTTTTGATTCTGGTCTGATAGAAGTGTTTGCAATTGGGGATTTGTCAAATTTACTGAGGGTGTTGGTAAAGTGGGGTTGCCCAAGGGATTTGTTGGAATACCACCATTTTGTGTTGGTGGCTGGCCGTAAGTAAAAAAAGTAGAAAATATAAAGGATATAAAAATTATAAACCTAAGAATAAACACCTGAGATCCTTTATTCATTTCTGTAAGGATTAATTGAAATATTTTTTTAATTCGCAAATATAGGGTTATTTGTGGAAGCTGTTTCGGATTGCATTGTACTCATTCCAGAGCTCATTAACAATATCCGATGCAGGCATTATTTTTTTAAAAAGAGCACTCACTTGCCCTATTTCGAGCTCACCCTCTAACATATCTCCTTCAAACATCCCTTTTTTAGCTCTTGCACGCCCAAGAAGCTCGGTAAGTTCTGCAACTGTTGCATTTTTTTGCTCAGCAGTTTTCACTTTATGGTAAAACTCATTTTTTAACAACCGAACCGGGGTTAATTTTTTTAAAGATAGCTCAGTGTCGCCCTCCTGAGCCTGAATAACGGCATTTTTAAAATTAATGTGGCAGGAGGCTTCGTAGCTGGCCACAAACCTGCTGCCTACTTGTACTGCACTTGCTCCAAGTGCCATAGCAGCAAACATTTGCCTGCCGGTTGCTATGCCACCGGCGGCAATAACGGGAATGGATACTTTTTCTTTAACCGCAGGTATCAATACAAAGGACGTTGTTTCTTCTCTTCCATTATGCCCTCCTGCTTCAAAGCCTTCTGCTACAACTGCATCGCAACCGGCATCTTCAGCCTTTTGCGCAAACTTGCTGCTGCTTACCACATGCACAACTTGTATGCCTTGGGCTTTTAAAATATTGGTGAATTTTTTTGGGTTGCCTGCACTTGTAAATACTATAGGCACTTTACTATCAATAATTATTTGGATATGCTCATCAATATTCGGGTAAAGCAACGGCACATTTACCGCAAACGGCTTATCTGTGGCAGCCTTGCATTTTATTATATGCTCTTTTAAAACATCGGGATACATACTGCCACTGCCAATAATACCGAGGCCACCTGCATTGGTTACAGCACTTGCAAGTTGCCACCCACTAGCCCAAATCATTCCTGCCTGTATAATCGGCTTCTCAATATTAAAGAGTCTTGTAATTTCATTTGAAAAAACGTGCATAAACAGCAATTATTTTATTTGGAATCGCCACCAAGATCAATGGATGTATTATCGCCAATATTTAAATTTCTACTTACGCCTTTAACTTCTGCATCGCTGCCGATAAGAGAATTTTTGAGGACAATGCCGTATAAGTTAGAGTAGGCACCTATAATAGAATCTTTAATAATGCCATAATTAATGGTGGTGTTGTCACCAATCGTTACATTTGGCCCTATCACAGAATTACCAATTATACAACCCTTGCCAATACTTACTGGGGGTATGATGATTGAATTGGTATGGTGGCTTGCATCTGTCACCGAACTACCAAATTTCTTTAATAGAATAGCATTCGATTCTATGAGTGATTCTTTTTTGCCACAGTCATACCAAATGGCAACCTTCATTGGTTGGAACCGTGCACCATGTTGTATCATACAATCAAGCGCATCGGTAAGGCTAAAGTCATCGTAACTTCGAAGCTTGCTACCTTGTATTTTATGGAGACACTCAAATAAAACGCCTGTTTCTTTTATTTTATAAATGCCTACCAAGGCCATGTTGCTTTTTGGTATTGCAGGTTTTTCTACGAGTTTAGTTATGAAACCATCTTCACCAATTTCAGCCACGCCAAAATTGCGTGGGTCATCTACCCTCTTTATAGCTAAAACAGAATAAGGAGAATGAATCATTTCAGCCAAATCATATTCTGCAATAGTGTCGCCAAGTACGATGATTATTTCATCGTCGGCAACAATTTCTTTTGTAATATCTATTGCATGCCCTGTACCATTTCTTTCATTTTGCGTTATAAAATGGGTGTTTAGCTCAGGATAGTTTAGCTGCACATAATCTTTTATTTTTTCGCCAAGGTAACCAATTATAAAAATAAAATCATTTATGCCCGCTTCTTTAAGCTGGTCTATTATAATACTTAAAATAGTTTTACCGGCAAGCGGAATAAGTGCCTTGGGTTGTGTGTATGTATGAGGACGCAGTTTTGTACCTGCACCTGCAACGGGGATAATAGCCTTCATTTATTTATAAATAGTTTCTTAAAAATTGAATTAGTAAGGTAGATAACTTCTAAAGTAATATCTGTGGTGAAATTAATGATTTTTAAACGAATGCGAAAGCGTTGATAGCGAAAGATGAATAGGAATGCTTTGTTTATATAGAAAGAGTAAAACGTGGTTAATACTAAATAAGCAAAGTTGAAAAATGATATATTGACGAGCCTAGCCCCGATAACAGTGAATGCCGCTGCCTTTGAGCGGCAGCAACGAATAGCGGGATACAAATGTTTCTTATTGTACAAATGCCTATGCTCCAAAAAAATAATATTTAAAAATACCGTACTTATCTTTGCTGCTCAAAATAACATTTATGCAAAGAGATACTGTATTATTTGATTTGATAGATAAAGAGGCTGAAAGACAGCAACATGGTATAGAACTGATTGCAAGCGAAAATTTTACAAGCAAGCAGGTGATGGAAGCAATGGGCACTTGCCTCACCAACAAATATGCAGAGGGGTATCCGGGCAAAAGATACTATGGTGGTTGCGAAATTGTTGATGAAGTAGAGCAACTTGCTATAGATAGAATTAAAAAAGTTTTTAATTGCGAATATGCCAACGTGCAACCGCACAGCGGAGCGCAGGCAAATGCTGCCTTAATGCTGGCCATTTTACAACCCGGTGATGCCATACTTGGCCTTGATTTAAGTATGGGAGGGCACCTTACCCATGGATCTCCTGTAAATTTTTCAGGTAAATATTACAGGCCATTTTTTTATGGAGTAAAAAAAGAAACAGGCTTAATAGATTATGAAATGCTGGAAGAGAAAGCACGTGCTGAGAAACCTGCATTAATTATTTGTGGTGCATCTGCCTACAGCAGAGACATTGATTATGCAAGAATAAGAAAAGTGGCAGATGAAATAAATGCATTTGTATTGTGCGATATGGCGCACCCGGCAGGTTTTATTGCTGCAGGTTTATTAAGCTCACCATTTGAGTGTTGCCACTTTGTAACGAGCACCACCCATAAAACATTGCGTGGCCCAAGAGGAGGAATTATCTTGATGAAAAAAGATTTTGAAAACCCAATGGGTTTAAAAGATATGAAGGGCAACATTAGAATGATGAGTAATGTAATTGATATGGCTGTTTTTCCGGGCACGCAAGGCGGACCTTTAATGCATGTTATTGCTGCAAAGGCTGTGGCTTTTGGTGAATTACTTACTGATGGGTTTAAAGATTACATCAGGCAGGTGCAAAAAAACGCACAGGCTATGGCAAAGGCACTAACAGATAGAGGCTATCAAATTATTAGTGGCGGTACTGACAACCACTTGATGCTGATTGATCTTCGCAACAAAAATATTACAGGGAAGAAAGCGCAGGAAACGCTTGACAAAGCTCATATTACTTTAAATAAAAATTCTGTGCCCTACGACGATAAAAGTCCGTTTGTGACTAGTGGCATACGAATTGGTGTACCTGCTATAACTACCCGTGGCATGAAGGCAGCTGATATGGAAAAGATTGTGGTGCTTATTGATAGGATTTTAATGTACATCGACAATGAAGAGACGATACTGGCTGTAAAAGAAGAAGTGCATGAAATGATGAAAGGGTTTCCGTTGCCATAAACTAAGTTGTGAGCATTTAGTATTGAGATAGTCTTTTCACTATTTATCTTGTATTCACAAACCCGCTATCTAAATACGCAATACTAAAATATAAATACTAAAATATAAATACTAAAATATGATACAACGGATACAGTCAATATGGCTTTTACTTGCTGCAGTTTGTGCGTTTTTGACACTGAAGTTTTCCACTTATGTTGGTACTAACAAAGATTTAATTCCATCGTCTTTTTTAAATGGTATAACTACATTTCCTTTAATAACTGTAACGCTGGCAACTGGTATTGTTGCCCTTGTGACGATCTTTTTATACAAAAACAGAAAACAGCAATGGTGGTTCACGCTGCTGGCTGGAGTGCTGGAAGTAGGTTTATTGCTTTTATATTACAGAGAAATCGAAACGTACGTTGGAAAAGGTACGTTTTCTATAACGGCCGTCTTACATGCTTTCGTGATTTTATTTTTGATCTTAGCTGCGCGTGGAATAAGCAGCGATGAAAAACTAATAAAGGATAGTAATAGGTTAAGGTAAATTATTTCATTTTTAGAACTGCATAATTTGGATGCTCGGGATTAACAATAAGTTCCTGACGTAAAGGATGAATTAGGACATCCATTTCTTGCATGGGGATAGCACCTAATAACGGCTCGCTTTTACTATCTAAAATAAATGCGTTACAAACTTGCAAACTACCATTGCAGGGCCTACTACATCAAATTCCTGCACACTTCTCCCGCCCTTTTGCGGGACCATTACTGCTTTTCTTCTTTCAATAAATGGAAGTTCAAGTTGCGCTTGAATATTCTCATTTATCGCCATCATATAAGCACCACTATCTGCAAGCATAGATAAACGAATACGCTTTACCTCTTCCTCACCAATAATATTGCGCTTTGCGTTTTCCAGATCGGTAGTATTTATCAATTCTATATCAGCATATACAAGTTCCATATATGTTTTATTTGTTACGAATTTAAAATTTAAAAATCAAAAAGAAGACCTACAAAAACTTCCCTGTATAACTCTCCTTGGCCTTTTTAATATCAAGTGGTTTGCCTGCAAACACAAGATTGCCGCCCATGCTGCCTGCTTCTGGACCAAGGTCAATTACCCAATCGCAGCTTTTTATTACATCGGTATTATGTTCAATTACAAGAATAGAGTGGCCTTGCTCCACCAATGCATTAAAAGAAGCTAACAGCTTTTTTATATCATGAAAATGCAAACCGGTTGTTGGTTCATCAAAAATAAAAAGGATATGACCCATTACTTTTCCTTTACCCAAAAAGGAGGCAAGCTTTACACGCTGTGCCTCACCACCACTCAGCGTATTGGATGATTGACCAAGCTTTACGTACCCCAAACCAACATCGCTTAAAGGCTGAATTTTTTTTGCTACATCTGCACCTTCAGCCCCCTCCCGACCTCCCCCACGAGGGGAGGAGAAAAATTCTATCGCCTCGTCCACACTCATTTCCAGCACATCATGAATGCTTTTTTCTTTGTAAGTCACTTCTAAAACTTCTTCTTTAAAACGCTTACCGTCACATACATCGCAAACCAAATGCACATCTGCTAAAAACTGCATTTCTACCAATTGTTCTCCCTCTCCTTTGCATGCATCGCACCGGCCACCATCTACATTAAACGAAAAGTGTTTGGGCATAAAGCCTCTTATTTTTGACAATGGCTGTTTGGAAAACAGCTCCCTTATTTCGTCGTATGCTTTTATGTACGTTACCGGATTGCTGCGGCTGCTTTTACCTATCGGGTTTTGATCAACCATTTCAATGCGACTGATGTAATCTATATCGCCTGTAATTTTTCTGTACAATCCCGGCTTGTCAGATACCTCACCTTTTATTTTTTGCAAAGCAGGATACAATATTTGCTTCACCAAAGTTGTTTTTCCGCTGCCACTTACACCACTTACTGCGCACAAAATATTTAAAGGAAATTCTACATTAATGTCTTTTAAATTATTTTGTTTTGCTCCCTCTATTTTTATGCTCCTGTTCCATTTGCGCAGAACCTTTGGGGCTTCAATCTTTAATTTTCCTGATAAATATTTACCTGTTAAACTTTTTTCATTTGCAATCAATTCATCATAATTTCCTACCGCAATTACTTCTCCCCCTAGGTGGCTTGCCAACGGCCCCATATCAATGATATGATCGGCTTCCCGCATCATCATTTCATCATGCTCCACCACTACAACCGTGTTACCAAGATCTCGTAATTCCTTTAAAACCACAATTAATTTTTCGGTATCTCTGCTGTGCAAACCAATAGAAGGCTCATCTAAAATATAGAGAGAATTTGTAAGGTTGCTGCCCAGGCTTCTTGTAAGTTGAATTCTCTGGCTTTCGCCACCGCTCAAAGAGTTTGCAAGTCGGTTTAAGGTTAAGTAGCCAAGCCCAACATCTATCAACGTTTTTAAACGGTGTTTTACTTCAATTAAAATTCTTTTTGCTACCTGCTCATCGTACTGACCGAGCTTTAATTTATCAAACCATTTTTGCAGGTCTTTTACAGGCATTTCGCAAAGTTGACCTATGTGCAGGCCTGCAACTTTTACGTACAATGCTTCTTTTCTAAGCCTGTATCCGCCACATTCTCCACACAAAGTTCTACCCCTAAACCTACTAAGAAGCACCCGGTATTGTACTTTATATAAATTCTGTTCTACTTCTTTAAAAAAATCATTTATCCCTTCAGTATATTTATTTCCCTCCCACAAGGTTTTTAACTGGGTCTCTGTTAAATCCATAATTGGCTTGTGCACGGGAAAATCAAATTGCTTGGCAGCACGTATAAAGTTTTCTTTCCACAGACTTAACTTTTCCCCTTTCCAGGGTGCAACAGCTCCTTCGTAAAGACTTAATCTTTTATCGGGAATAACAAGATCTTTGTCAAGGCCAAGTACCATAGAAAAACCTTCGCATACGGGGCATGCACCAAACGGATTATTGAAAGAAAATAAATTTGAAACCGGTTCTTCAAAAGCGATATTATCAAGCTCAAACTTATTAGTGAATTTTAAAGGAGCCTTTTCATTTATCTGCACAAACATAGTACCTTCTCCTTCGTAAAAAGCTGTGCCCGCGGAGTCTGCTATGCGATGCAGGTCATCTTCATCAAATTCTTTTTTTACAAGTCTGTCTATTAAAATAAACTTTTCCTTCTTCGATTTTTTTGTTCCTTTGTCTTCCAGCAAATCTTCAATTGCAACAATTTCATTGTTAATATACAAACGGGAAAATCCCTTTTGCAACAAAATATTCAACTCTTCTTTTTCTTCTCTGTTTGCGTGACTTTTGAATGTAGCCAACAGCATTATTTTATCGCCGGTAGTGGCTTTATTTATGGCAGCAAGCACATCAGGCACATCGTCCTTTTTTACTTCTCTTCCACTAATCGGAGAAATTGTTTTTCCCGTACGTGCAAATAACAAACGCAGGTAGTCGTATATTTCCGTCATGCTGCCAACTGTGCTGCGGGGCGTGCGGGTAATTACTTTTTGCTCTATGGCTATTGCAGGACAAAGCCCTTTAATAAAATCTACATCAGGCTTATTCATACGCTGCATAAACTGCCTTGCATAGGCACTTAAACTTTCTGCATATCTTCTTTGGCCTTCTGCAAATAATGTATCTATTGTTAAGGAAGATTTGCCCGAGCCAGACACACCGGTAACGACCACCAATTTACTACGGGGGATACTAACAGTAACGTTTTTAAGGTTGTGAACCCTTGCGCCCTGTATAAGAATATTGCTGTTGGATGGGGTATTATTTGAAGCCATTGGAGGCACCGCGGAGGTCTTAAGCATATACTAAAGGTAATTCTACACAGCCATATCAGTAAAAAAATTCCTTTTTGTGGAAATGAGTATTTTTACAGATTTTGTAACCGTAAAACTACGATGATCAACACATACGAGACAGAATAATTAACAAATTTTAAGAATAAACATGAAAAATAATTGTCATCAAAAATTATATTTCTATATTTAACTGATAATATCCAATCGTCCGAAAAACCGTATGAATCTCCTTACAAAGACACTACAGTTTTTTCCTACTATTGGCAATATTTTCCAATTGTCCACAATTCTAAAAAACTGTAGAAAAAATGAAAGGCCAAACTCTTATGTCTGATCAACAGATCGTACGCATGTACATTGACGGCGATTCAAATGCCCTATCCACACTTGTAAATCGCTACAAAGACAAAATTTTTACGTCCATTTATCTCTTGGTTAAAGACAAATATCTTGCCGAAGATATTTTTCAAGATTTATTTATGAGAGTGATTGACACTTTAAAAGGCGGTCGCTACAATGACGAGGGAAAATTTTTACCTTGGGCTATGCGCATTGCACACAATCTTTGTGTAGACCATTTTAGAAAAGTAAAACGCAATCCTACCATCCGAACGAGCGACGACCGAGATATTTTTGAGGTACTTAATTTTTCTGAAGCAAGTGTAGACACCTCTATAATGACGGAACAAACATGTGATAAAGTGCGCAAACTAATAGATTCGCTACCGGAAGACCAGAGAGAGGTGATAATTCTTAGACACTATGCTGATTTAAGCTTTAAAGAAATTGCACAACTTACCAACTGCAGTATTAACACAGCGCTTGGTAGAATGCGCTATGGCTTATTAAACATGCGCAAAATGATAACAGAAAAACAAATAGCTTTTTAACTAAGTTGATAGATTGATTGATTAAAAAAACCCTTTTCCTCCTTTAAGAAAAGGGTTTTTTTGTGGCAAATTTTCACAGCACCCGTGGAAAAATTGAACAATTTGTGCAATAGTTTCTTCTATTTGTGAATTGATAATGTCATTCTCAGGCAAATAACTAATAAAAATAAACATGACAAGATTATTGTTGCTTTTTTGTATTACACTTACAATATTATCTTGCAAAACCACAAAAAATATGAATAGCAGTTCGCCTATACTTGTACATGCTATGCGCCTAAAGCCGGGCGAAGATTTGCGGGCACAAATAGAAAACTATGTACAACAAAATAATATAGCTGCCGGTTGGATGGTAACCTGTGCGGGAAGTCTGACCAATTATAGTATCAGATTTGCAAATATGGAGAACGGCAGCACGGGCACTGGGCATTTTGAAATAGTAAGCCTAACAGGTACGGTTTCAAAAAATGGCAATCACCTACACATCAGCATAAGCGATAGTACCGGCAACACAATTGGCGGCCACTTATTAACGGGCTGTATCGTTTACACCACCGCCGAAATAATTATTGAAAGCACCACTTCCCTTAATTTTAAAAGAGAAAAAGACGGCTCAACACCGTGGGAAGAATTGCAGATTGAAAAAGTAAAAGATCAGAAAAATGAATAGAGAAATTAGACAAAAAAAAGGCACAAACATTTGTTGTTTACCTTTAGTAAGCTAAACTTTAAAAAGATGATAAAAACAGGCGATTATAATTTATTGAAAGTATTGCGCAAAGTAGATTTTGGGGTGTATTTAGACGATGGTGCAAACGGAATTTTACTTCCAAAACGATTTGTGCCCGAAGGGTTGAATGAAGGTGATTCGTTAAACGTATTTGTGTACCATGATGGCGAAGATAGGCCGATAGCCACAACACAAAAGCCTTTTGGTGTTGTAGATGATTTTGTAAAATTAAAAACAGTGTCTGTAACAGAGCAAGGAGCATTTTTAGACTGGGGTTTAATGAAAGATCTGTTTGTACCAAAAAGCCAGCAAATAACGGGCATGCGACCATTGGGAGAATACCTTGTAAAAATTTACAGGGATGAACAAACAGGCCGTGCTGCAGCAACAGAAAGAGTTGAGCAATTTTTAAGCAATGAAAACTTAACCGTTGCAGAGGCAGAAGAAGTAGATTTGATCGTATTGAGAAGAACAGATATTGGGTATTTAATGATCATAAATAACCAGCATACAGGCGTGCTTCATTTAAACGAAGTTTACAGAACCATTGGCACAGGCGATAAATTTAAAGGCTATATAAAAAAAATATATGCAGATAATAGAATTGATGTAGTAGCCGGCAAAATGGGCTACAACAGAGTAGAAGAGGAAGCAGAAAAGGTTATTAGACTGCTAAAAGAAAATGATGGCTATTTACCCTACAACGACAAAAGTAACCCCGAAGATATTTACGTTTTTTTTGGCATGAGTAAAAAAACATTTAAAATGACAACGGGAAATTTATACAGAGAAAGAAAGATCAGCTTTGAAAAAACGGGAATAAAACTTGCTGAATAATTTTTAGGTCATTCAATTTTCACAAAAAGCAGTGATGGGTTAAGCAAATAATTTCATGGTAATAAAAGCTACACTCGCCTTTTTTAAAAAATTATCGCTGTCCGTTTTATTAATGGTAGCATTGTTTATACTTTGCCTTTGGGGTTTGTTTATTGTGGCAGATATGATATTTGAAGATAAAAATCTTTCATTTGATGAAAAGGTTTTTTGACATGATAAAACCTTGGGTGACAATGACGCACACTAAGTTTATGCAGGTGATCACTTTTATAGGTTTGCAAAATTTTTACTGCCGGCCAATGTCATTTTGATATGCTATTACATTTTTCTAAAGTTCAATTAAACAACAGCACTTAAAATTGCTACCATATCTATTTCTAGTGTTGTTGTAATGTTTTCTATTAAACTTTTTTTATGATGGGCGCGTCCGCTCGTGCCGCTTATGGCAACAGTGCATGGCTAGAGCTTTCCAAGCGGGCATACATTTACCAGTTTAACTTTTTATGGCATTATTGCTTACATTATTCATAAAAATGTCAAAAATATTTATTTAAAGTGGCTGGCGATTGGCTTCTTTGTTGCTCTTATTATTTTGGTTGGCTTTAGTAGGGTCTATTTAAGACTGCATTATGCGAGTGATGTAATTGCGAGTTTTTGCTTTGGACTTATCCGGCTAGTGCTTGCCAAATGGCTTTTATTAAAAACCGAGCATATAAACCTGCAGCCCAAAAGTTAACGTA
>JBJXGJ010000179.1:0-10610 GCA_046153805.1 Ferruginibacter sp.
GGGGAGATTCTTCTAATACTTTTCGATTGTTCTGTATTTGGCTAGCATTTACGCCTTTCTTGCGATAGCATAAAGCTGAATTGTAATATAAAATATCCAGGAGTAATTGTTACGCTCAAACCGAGTATGATTAAATTTTAGATATTAATTTTCAATATGTTATAAAATTTAAACACATGAAACTCTACATAAAAAATATGGTTTGCAGCCGTTGCAAAATGGTTGTCAAAAACGAATTTGAAAATATTGGTTTGCAGACAACTTCTGTTGAGTTGGGTGAAGTAGAAATAGAGCAGCCCCCATCTGTTGAACAGATGAAAGAACTCAATACAGCGTTAAATATTTTGGGTTTTGAAATAATAGATGATAAAAAAGCACGAACCATTGAAAAAATAAAAAACCTCATCGTTACATTGGTTCATCATTCTAAGGATGAAATTTCCACCAACTTATCTACTTACATTTCTTCACAACTGTTGCAGGATTATAATTACCTAAGTAACCTGTTTTCGGAGGTAGAAGGAACAACTATTGAAAAGTATTTTATTGCGCAAAAAATAGAAAAGGTAAAGGAATTGTTAGTATACAACGAAATGACTTTATCAGAAATTGCAGATCAGCTTGGCTATAGCAGCGTTGCCTATTTATCTAACCAATTTAAAAAAGTTACTGGCCTTACACCCTCTTATTTTAAGACCATCAAAGAAAAAAAACGTACCAATATAGAGGAACTGTAAATGTTATAATATTCATACAAAATATTGTAACAACCGCTGCCTGCACACGATTTACTTTTGTGTTTCAAATAAATTAAAGTTTATGACACACACATACAAAGTAACAGGAATGACCTGCGGCAGCTGCGAAGCAAAAGTAAAAGGCAGTTTACTCATGCTGCCAAACATCACCGAAGTACAGGTATCAAAAGATACCCATTCAGCTACCATTACAATGGAAAAGCACATTGCGCTGCCTACTTTACAATCTGCATTAGATAAAAGGTACAGCATTACAGCCATAGACCACAATGAAACTGCTGAGCAAGCAAAAGGTTGGTTGGCAACTTACAAACCGATTCTTTTAATATTTGGCTACATCACAGCCATTTCAATTATCGCAGCAACGCAAGACGAGCAATTTGAATGGATGCAGGGAATGAACATTTTCATGGCAGGATTCTTTTTGACTTTCTCGTTTTTTAAAATGCTCGATGTAAAAGGTTTTGCAGAAAGCTATGGGATGTATGATGTAGTGGCAAAAAAAATACCTGCATGGGGTTTTATATATCCCTTTGTTGAGTTGGCATTGGGTATTGCTTATGCTATTGGCTTTCAACCCATCATTACAAATTTGGTCACTCTTATTGTGATGTCCATCAGCATTATTGGCGTATTGCAATCTGTTTTCAATAAACGCAAAATTAAATGTGCCTGTTTAGGAGCCGTTTTTAATTTGCCAATGAGTACAGTCACCATTATTGAAGATGCATTAATGATGGCAATGAGTATAGGTATGCTTTTTGTAATGTTATAATAGCCAATACAGTTTATTTTTTAGCTGAAATAGTATATTTGTAAAAGAAATAATGAATAGATCGTTAGCCATACAATTAAAAGCAGCATTTCTGCTCTTCATATTCAGTTTGAATATGTTTGTAGGCTTTGCATGTTCTATTGGCTTAATGAGTGGTAAAAATACCCAACATCATCACCCAAAGGCTGAAAAAAAATCTACCCATACACATAGCCATGAACATGGCAAGACTGGCAAAGGTCATCATCACGAAAAAGCAAAGGCTCATAATCATTTAACCGACCATAAGGACGCAAAAGATAAGAAGGGTTGCTGTAGTGATGGAGTACAAAAGGTACAACAGCTAGATAAAAATATAAACAGCAATGTAAAGTCTATTAGCAATGATGTAATTGCTGATGTAGCTAAAACCCATTACCAGCCTTACATAGTGTTACTTTCCAAAGTAAATCCTGTTAAACTGAGAGAGCGGTTTTTCTACCCACCACCACCTAATATTTTGCTGAGCATACAGCGGCTCCAAATTTGATTTAATGTAACTCTGTTTGATGATTTTTTCATTGAACCTCATACTTACGCCTGTAGGCCAAGTGTTTTTAGTTACAGTAATTCATTTTTATGTTTAAATATTTCGCAACCTTATTTCTGATTTTAGTTAGATCTTTTGCAGGCTTTAGCCAAACAGTTTCTGAAACAGACCTGATCGGCATGGCTTTAAAAAACAGCCGCAACTTATCTGCTTCAAATCTTACTATCAAGCAGCAAAAGCAATTGTTGGGTGCAAGCTATAACTTGCCCAACCCTGAAGTATTTGTAGAAAGCCCAACCGGTAATTTTTACACAGCCAGCATTACACAGTCGTTTGAGTTTCCTTCGGTGTATGGCAAACAATATCAGCTGCAAAAACAAAAGATCGCTTTTAGTGAAATAGAAAAAACGGTTGGGGAAAATGATATTAAGTATCAGGTGAAGCAGCTATATATTTCTTTACAATATGCTGTGGCATTGCAACAACAGCTTTACCAACAGGATACCATTTACAAAAGATTAAGTACAGCAGCGGCAAGACAATTTGATGCAGGGCAAATAGATTATTTACAAAAATTATTTGCTGAAAACAGTTATGCAGATGTGCACAATCAATATTTGCAGGCACAGCTTACAGGGGTAAACACTGAAAAGCAATTACAATTTATTGCGGCTTATCCCAACCAAATAATAGTAGCTCCATTAAGCAATGCTGACATTAATTACGTTGCTGAATTTGATAGCAGTAGTTATCAAAGAAGTCCATCAGTAGCATTGCTAAACCAATCAATATTAATTGCCGAAAAGAATATTGGCCTTCAAAAAGCAAAGGCATTACCGGGTTTGGCGTTTGGGTATTTTAACCAAGGTGAAAGAAGTACTCCTTTTCAAAATCGTTTTCGTTTTGGTATTACGCTTCCATTGTGGTTTAATCAATATAAAAGCAATATCAGCGCAGCTAAAACCGAGTTTGAAATAGAGCAACAAAAGGCAGTTGGTTTGCAGCAGCAAATTTCCATGCAATTGTTGCAGGCCCAAAGTGAACAGGCAGTTTTTGCGCAATCGCTGCAGTATTATCAAAGCGGTGGGTTAAACAAAGCGACTGAAATTATAACTACTGCAAAACGGTTTTACGAAAGCGGTGAAAATGATTACATCAGTTATCTAAGAAATATAAATGATGCTTATGCCATTCAATTAAAATATTTGGAAGCGCTGAAAAACTATAACCAAAGCACCGTATCAATCAATTATTTAAAAGGTACATTATGATAAAGCAACTATTTTTTTTATTCTTCCTTGCGCCATTATTCGCATTGGCTCATGAAGGCGAAGACCATGGCGATGCCAAGACTTCAGTAGCAAAATCTGTAACTTATTTTAGCAGTGAAGCATCGTCAGCATTGTATGAGTTGCTCGCAAAATATCAACCTATAAAACCCGGCGAAGCTTCCATCATCAAATTGTATGTGAGCAATTTTGATAACAACTTGCCTGTTGATAGTGTATCGATACAAGTAACCGTTTCAGGCAATCCAAATATTAAATTGACCGTTTCAAAAAGGGATAAGGGTATTTATGAAGTAAAAGGAATTTTTCCTGAAAAGAAAGCATACAACCTTACGGTAAATATAAATTCTGTTGCCGGGCCTGATTTAATGCTCATCAGCGGCATTGAAGTTGGCAAAGAATTGCCTGTGGCAGAAGCAACAGTAGCTCACAAAGCAGCATGGTATAGCAGCGGATGGGCTCTTGGTATACTTGGATTTTTGGCAGGCATGGTCATCATGTTTTTTGCTTTGAAAAAAGCGAACAGAAAGGTGACAGCAACTGTTTTTATTTTCATCTTTCTACTTCCATCAACAATTTATAATAGTGCTTTTGCACATGGTGATGATGAGCATGGCGAAGGTGGAACTGCAGGAACTATCTCAAATACTTTTAATGTTTTAAAAGAACAACAATTTTTGTTTGGGATAGAAACCACCAAAATGGTTACAGGAAATTTTAATCAATCTATACAGGCTTTAGGAACGGTAGTTGCATCTCCGCAGGGGAATGCAGTTATACAATCGCCGCAAACAGGTAAACTAATTTCTATCAGGGTAAACCCTGGGCAGTCAGTAGCAGCAGGGCAGGTTGTAGCAGTTGTAGAGCAAACGATTGATGCAGGTACACAATCAAGCATCATTGCACAAAACAGCGATTGGAAAGCAAAACGAAATGAAGTAGAAGCACAATACGAAGCTGCCAGCGTACAATACAACCGTTTAAAATCTATAGAAGATATTGCTGCCAAGAAAGACATTACCGAAGCAAAAGCAAGACTTCAAGAGGCGGAAAAAAACAGGGCATTGTATCAAAATCTCCCATTACAGAAAGTGCAATCTGCAAAATATTTTAACCTTACCTCTCCAATCAGTGGCGTAGTTGGTAATTATAATTATGCGGTAGGTTCTTTTATAAACAGCGGCGAAACCCTGTTGGAAGTAACCAATTTAAACAAGGTATTTGTAGAAGCACAATTGTTTACAAATGATGTAGCACAGCTATCAGCAGTTGAAAAGATTACAGCGAATTCAAATATTCTAAATGACAGCACCTCATTTGCTTTAAAGCTCATTTCTACAGCACAATCAGTGAATGGCGATAACCAATCTCAGAAAGTAATTTTTGAAATTGTAAACCCTGCCTCAAAGTTTAAAATTGGTGAAAATATCAACATCAATGTTTACTCAAAAACAGCATCGAGACAGGTAGTTGTACCCACAAGTGCAGTTGCAGATGTAAACGGTAAACCTGCGGTTTTTATAAAAGACAAAGCAGAATTGTACAGCATCAGCTTTATAAGCAAGGGCACATCAAACCAACAGTTTACTACTATTCTTAAAGGTGTAGAAGAAGGCGAACGGGTGGTAACAGGCAATGTGTATCAAATGAAATCTATTTATTTAAATCAATAATCTTTAAACAAAAACAATTATGAAACATTTAAAATTAATGCTCATATGGGCAATGGCCATTTGTACCATTACCACAGCTACTGCCCAAACAAAAACTGCTGCAAAAAAGCAGGTAGAAAAAACAACGGTGTATCGTTGCCCAATGAAATGCGAAGGCGATAAAACGTATGCCAAGCCTGGCAAGTGCCCAAAATGCAACATGAAATTGAAAGCGAAATCTGTTGCTGTAACAGCAGCAAATTTTCAATGCCCAATGAAATGTGAAGGGGAGAAAATGTATGCTAAGGGCGGTAAATGCCCTGTATGCAACATGAATTTAAAACCAGTAAAAAAAGAAACTGCTGCAGCAAATTTTCAATGCCCCATGAAATGCGAAGGAGAGAAAATGTATGCTACGGGCGGTAAATGCCCCGTTTGCAACATGAACCTAAAAAATTCGACAGCAAATAATAATGACGATCACAAAGGACACAATCATAATTAATATCAATCTAAAATAAATAAAATGACAAACAAATTCAATGTATCACTTATGGCTATTGCCATAGCAGTTTCTTCAACAGTAGTTAGCTGTGATAATAAAACTTCAGAAACAAAAACCGTAACAGCTGACAGTACAGCTACTGCGCATGAAGGTGGAGACCACATTTATGCCTGCCCAATGCACCCAGAAGTAACAGGTAAAGAAAATGATGAATGCCCAAAGTGTGGGATGAAGCTTGAACACAATGACAATGCAGGCGGACCAAGCAATGTGAGCATGCAGTTTACTTACAGCCCAACTCCCGCAAAAGCGAATGAAGATGTTACGCTTATTATGACACCAAAATTAAAAGATAAGCCAAACGAGCAAGTACCGCTTGATGTAGAGCATACAAAAAAAATACACCTGATTGCAGTAAGTGAAGATCTTAGTTGGTTTGATCATATACATCCTGAAATTGGCGCTGATGGTGCTTATACAGTGAAAGAAAAATTTCCAACGGCAGGTAAATATACTTTGTTTGCAGATTACAAGCCAAGTGGTGCCAACCATACGGTAGATTATTTAAATGTAGATATTGCAGGTACTGCACCTGCACCAAAAACCTATGGAGCCGATAGACTAGTTGGTGACGCAGGTGATGGTTTTTCAGTAAAGCTGGTACCTGAAGGTGGCAAATTTGCAACCAACATGGCCATGCACATAAACGGTGAAGTATTGCTTAATGGCAAAGCCGTTGATGTAAATACCTTGGAAGATTACTTAGGTGCAAAAGCGCACATGGTGGTAGTAAGCCTTGCAGATAAAAAATATTTACATGTCCACCCAAGTGTTGAAGGTGGCAAGTTTGATTTGCATACCACATTTGATATGCCGGGTATTTACAGGGGTTGGATACAGTTTCAAAGCAAAGGAAAAGTATATACAAGCGATTTTGTAATGAACGTTGCCGAGGGCAAAAAGGATGATATGAAGAAGGATGACGTGAAGGGAATGCAGCACTAATATTAAACATAAACCGATAGGTAACAGTAAATGTTGCCTATCGGATTTAAAATACAAGCATGAAAAGATTAAAGATCTATACAGGAATTGTGTTGATGTTGTTTTGTGTAAATGCAACCGCACAAATTATAAAAGTGGAAGAGGTTTGTTATAACCCAAATGCCAAAGGTGATACTTCTATGCGAAGCATCAAAAGTGCTGTGAAAGGCAATATTGGCGATGCTTCTATCACTATCAATTACCACTCACCGGGCGTACGTAAAAGAACCATTTGGGGCGGACTTGTTCCTTATGGTGATGTTTGGGTTACAGGTGCGCACAATGCAACCACCATTGAAATAGATCAGGATTTTGTGGTGAACGGTACTACAATAACTAAAGGAAAATATGCATTGTTTACCATACCCGGCAAAGCTGAATGGATTGTAATTATCAATAAAAATTTCGATCAACATCTTACCGATGATTATCAGCAAAGCGAAGATGTGGTGAGAATAAAAGTGAAAGCTAAAAAGCAAAAAGCAGTAATAGAAAGATTGCAATATTACATTAATCAAACAGGAGGTAACAAAGGCAATATTTCAATGGCATGGGAAAAATTGCAAATTGAATTTGATGTGCAGTTAAAGAGCAGCAGCAAATAATATAGTGATGCTCAACTTTTAAAATTTCCGACGAATATCATTTTACAGAATTGATAATTCAATTACCAACATGCTCAACAAACTCATAGAATTTTCCCTTCGCAACCGTTTGTTTGTAGTGGCTTTTGCGGCCCTCATCATGATCTATGGAATTTTTACATTGGTAAATCTTCCGGTAGATGTATTGCCTGATTTGAACAGGCCAAGGGTGACCATTTTTTTAGAAGCCAATGGCATGGCTCCTGAAGAAATAGAATCACAAATAAACTTACCTGTTGAAACCGCATTGAATGGTTCACCGGGTGTTGAGGTTGTAAGGTCGGTAGCATCGCCGGGTTTGGGATTGGTATTTGTTGAGTTTGATTTTAATACCGATGTGTATAGAGCCCGCCAATTAGCGGCTGAAAAATTACAGTCGATCCAATTGCCGAAAGGCATTGCACCACAGCTTGGGCCTATAAGTTCCATCATGGGGCAAATAATGATGATCGCTGTAACGGGTGATACCACTTCTCAATCTGAGTTAAGAACCATCTCTGATTTTACAATTCGCAGGCGATTGATGAGCATAAAGGGTGTGAGCCAGGTAATACCAATTGGTGGTGAACGTCTGCAATACCAAGTGTTGGTATCTTCAGAAAAACTTCGGCAATTTAATATTGGTATTGATGAGGTTGATAATGCTTTGTCACTCACCAATCAAAATACCACAGGTGGTTTTTATAACGATAAAGGTTCTGAGGTATTGATACGAAACATAGCAAGAGCCAATACGTTAGACGATTTAGGCAACACGGTTATATCCAACAAAAACAATGCAACGGTATTACTAAAACAGATTGCAGAAGTGAAATTTGGTGCGGCTGTAAAAAGAGGTGATGGGTCATTGAATGGTTTGCCTGCGGTTATTCTAAACATTGAAAAGCAACCGGGCACAAGTACTGTAACCCTTACAGATGAAATTTTAAAGGCAGTTGAAGAAATTCAAAGTTCGCTCCCAAAAGATGTAAAAATTCAGACAAATGTTTTCCGTCAAAAAGATTTTATTGTAAACGCATTGACCAATGTTGAGTTGGCTTTGAGGGATGGTTTTATTTTAGTGATCATCATCTTGTTTTTATTTCTACTCAATTTTCGAACGACCATTATTACGCTTACGGCCATTCCGCTATCACTCGTAATTACAGCCATTATTTTTAAATCATTCGGCATTTCTATCAACACATTAACCCTCGGAGGTTTGGCCATAGCCATCGGCGAATTGGTAGATGATGCCATTGTAGATGTTGAAAATGTGTTTAGACGATTGAAAGAAAATTGGGCAAGCGATCACCCCAAGCCGCTAAATAAAGTTATTTACGAGGCGAGCAGTGAAGTAAGAAATTCGATTGTATATGCGACTATTATTGTGGTATTGGTTTTCCTTCCATTGTTTTATTTACAGGGTATAGAAGGGAAATTATTTGCGCCTTTGGGCATTGCTTACATCACTTCCATCATTGCATCGTTAATCGTTTCTTTATCTGTTACACCTGCTTTGTGTAGCTATTTATTGGGTAAAGAAAAAAGTTTGAGGCCGGTAAATTTATTGTTTTGGAAAAAAAGAAAAGAGGTTGTTACAACAGAAAATGATATTCATGATGCGCATGACAGTGCATTGGTAAGGTGGTTAAAAAAACAAGATGCAAAATTGTTGCACAAAGGTTTGCAGCATCCAAAATTAATTATAGGTACTGCTATTGCATTGATTATTGCAGCCATTGCCATCGTACCATTTTTTGGTACAGAGTTTTTACCACCATTTAATGAAGGAAGCTTTACCATTAATGTGGTAGCACCCGCAGGTACATCGCTTGAAGAAAGTAATAAAATTGGAAGCATTGCAGAAAAGCAAATTTTAAAAATAGATGATGTGCTGCTTACTTCTCGCCGCACAGGCAGGGCTGAATTAGATGAACATGCTGAGCCGCCAAATTATACAGAAATTGATGTTGCGCTAAAGGATAAACACAGAAGTATGGAAGCTATTTTAGTAGATATACGAACCCAATTGGAGGTTTTAAAAGGGAGTAATATTAATATTGGTCAGCCCATTTCTCACAGGTTAGACCATTTGTTATCAGGTGTAAGGGCACAAGTTGCTGTAAAAATATTTGGTAATGATTTGGCAGAGCTACGTACCAGTGCTGCCGATTTAAAAAACATGCTAAGTACCGTACCAGGTATTGTTGATTTACAGGTGGAGAAGCAGGTATTGGTACCACAATTACAAATAAAAGTTGACAGGGTTGCCTTGCAGCGGTATGGCTTGCAGGCAGGTAAAGTAGCCGAAGATTTAGAAGTTTTTTACAATGGAAAAATCATCAGTCAGATTTTAGATGGACAAAAAAGTTTTGATATTATTTTGAAGACAAATGAAAATGACAGGAGCAATGTTGAGAGTATTAAAAACACTCAGATTTCGTTGCCCAACGGTTCCCTTATCCCACTGTCACAAATTGCAACGGTAGAAATTGAAAACGGTGTAAACTCCGTATCGCATGAAAATACACAAAGAAGAATTGTAGTAAGTGCCAATGTGCAGGGCAGGGATTTAGGTACGACGGTAAAAGAAATGCAGGCAAAAGCAAATGCACAATTAAAATTGCCGACAGGTTATTATTTACAATGGGGTGGCCAATTTGAAAGCCAGCAATCAGCTTCTAAATTAATCGGGCTCCTCAGTATATTTTCTTTGCTTGGAATATTTTTAGTGCTGTATAGCCACTTTAAATCATCAAGAATAGTTTTTCAAATAATGCTCAATATTCCTTTGGCATTAATAGGTAGTGTGATAGCTGTAATGCTTACGGGTGGCGTATTCTCTATTGCTACGATGGTTGGTTTTATAACGCTGACAGGTATCGCAAGTCGCAATGCTATCATGATGATTTCACATTACATTCACCTTGTAGAAAATGAGGGTGAAGTGTTTGGAGATAAGATGATTATCAGAGGGTCTTTAGAAAGATTGGTACCGGTGCTCATGACTGCATTGGTAGCGGCTTTGGCCTTGATTCCATTAACCCTAGATGCTACAGCTCCAGGCAAAGAAATCCTATACCCTGTTGCTACCGTAATTTTAGGTGGTCTCATCAGTTCAACATTATTAGACATTATTGTTACACCGGTTGTGTTTAAGCAGTTTGGTGAAAAGGCACTCAAAAAATACATGGCCGAACAAAAGAAAGAATTTTAATAAAGAATAAAATCAAACCTATTTTTTGTGAAAATGGTCAATCTTATCAAGTTGGTTATTGTATTCCCAATTTTCTAAAGTATCAACTATTAAAGATTTAAGTGAAATCCCAAGGTTGTTCATATTTTTTGAGCACCAAAGATTTAATAAAAGTAAATGTTTTGGTACGTTAGAGTTGCGCTAAGGACACTGCAGCCCCACAAATTGAATGAATG
>JBJXGJ010000180.1:0-2682 GCA_046153805.1 Ferruginibacter sp.
CTTTCGGATTGGGGTTTCTGCTGATCATTGGAGCAATTTGTTTGATAGGCTACCTCAGTACTTTTTTTATACAAAGCCGTTTTTTTAATTTGTTTGATTGCTGGCTGGAAAAAACGCCCGGCATTAAATTTATCTACAGTACGGTAAAAGATTTTTTTGAAGCATTTGCAGTGGAAAAGAAAAAATTTAACCGCCCGGTGCTTGCAAATATTGACGACCGGGATGTGTGGCGTATTGGTTTTTTAACCCAGGAAGATGTAGAGGAAATGGGTTTGAAGGATTATGTTGCCGTTTATATTCCTATGAGTTATTCTATAGCTGGTAATGTTTATTTAATTCCTGCCAATCGTGTAAAATCTTTAGATTCACAAATTACACCTGCCGAAGCAATGAAGTTTGCAATCAGCGGAGGTGTTACTAAAAAAGTAGATGAAGAAAAATAAATCAGTTTATGCGAAAACTTTTTTTTGTTCTCTTGTTTCTTTGCTGTTACCAGCAATGTTTTTGCTGGGGATTTTTTGGCCACAAAAAAATAAATTATCTCTCTGTATTTTTATTGCCGCCTCAAATGCTGTCGTTTTACAAACAGCATATTGAATTTTTAAGTGATCATTCTGTGGATCCTGATAAACGCCGCTATGCAATTCCCGAAGAAGGGCCAAGACATTATATTGATATTGATCATTACGGAACTTATCCTTACAAGGAGCTTCCGCATAATTATGATAGTGCTGTGGCAAAGTTTGGAGCAGACTCGGTAAACGCTTATGGCATTGTACCCTGGTGGGTGCAAACTATGCTGAGACGGTTAACTACAGCCTTTAAAGAAAAAAATCAAATACGGATTTTAAAACTGAGTGCAGAAATTGGGCATTACATTGCTGATGCACATGTACCGCTTCACGCAAGCCATAATCATAACGGACAGTTTACCAATCAAAACGGCATTCATGGTTTTTGGGAAAGTCGCATACCTGAGTTACTTGCAGATAAAGAGTTTGATTTTTTTATTGGTAAAGCAGAGTTTATTAAAAATCCCGGTCAATTTATTTGGGCAAGGGTTTTAGAAAGTGGCGCCGCTTCTGATACTGTACTTCGTTTTGAACGGGATCTTACGGCTGCTTATCCCAGCGATGCAAAATATTCGTTTGAAAACCGAAACGGTATTACCATTAGAACGTACTCAACAGGTTTTACAAAAGCATACAATGAAAAAATGCTCGGTATGGTAGAAAGACGTATGCGCCAAAGTATTTTCGCCATTGCCAGTTTTTGGTACACAGCCTGGGTTAATGCGGGCCAGCCAGATTTAAAAAATCTAACCAACAAAGAATTTACTACCGAAGAATTAAAAGAACTGGAGCTAATGAATGAACAATGGCGTAAGGGAAAAATTAGTGGGAGGGAGCATGAGTAATTTTGCTAATCGTATTACAAAACACTTTCCGCAAGATGCGCTGGGGCATCATCTATATATTCAGATAAAGAAGTGTCATCTAAAAATTTATTGCTAAAAAGTGTTGCTGTTTCTTTTCTTAACAATGCACTTCTGTATTCTTTCCATAGTAGTGCGTTAGCTCCATACATGTGGTTTACAAGATTAGGAAAACTCCAGTCGGCTGTTTTGCCCCAATGTAGTGTAAAAGGAATATTGTTTTCTTGCAGCACTTCAAGAATACGGGTGCAAAAATGTTCAAGGCTAATCATATTATTTCTTTTCGGCTTCCAGATTAACCCGTCAATTTCCAGCATACAGGTTACAGGAAATTTTGTAAAGGCAAGTGTTGCTTTTGATTGTTTTACAAAACGCATAGCATAAATGCCGGGCACAGGGCCTTCTTCTCTTGCTAATGCTGCCAGCAATTCTAATGCTTGTGATGAATGTGTATGATCTATACCTACCGCACAGGCAAATGCAGGACCTTGATACGGAGCGTCCCAAAAAATTTCAGCAATGGTTCCTGTTAATTCTAAATCAACAGGTGGTAATACTGAAGTTTGTAATAGCTTAATAATTTTTGGTATGCTGTTTTTAAAACGTTCTGCTATTTTGGTAAATAGAATAATCAGGTCACGGTAGATGGCTGTTTTTATTCTGGGTATCGGATCGGGGTAATCAGTTCTGTAAATTTTTTTATACATGAGTTCTACTACATACTCCGCATCATTTACATACGGATTTATAAATACTTTGTAATGAAATGGGCGGTTGGGTTTTCCATTATCATCTGTTTCTCCGTCAATTTGGAAATCAGAATTTTCAAAATCCATGGTATCTGAAAGTTCCAATGCTTTTTCTTTCGTAATTCTTTTTACATAACGCTTTAACAAAAAACGATCTTCAGCTTCTAACACCACACCATGAATAAATCCATACGAACCCAAACTCACCAATGCTGCATAAAACAAACCATCATTGCGAATGACTCTTGCGTTGATAGAAGCTGCAAACGCATCGTTTAATACAGGTTGAGTGTGTCGTTCCAGATAAACTATATCTGTTGGCCCGTCTCCAATAATTAAATTAATACCTACTATACAATCCTGCATAGCACCTACATCTAATGCAGAACCATGCACACCAGTGGAAATACAACCTGCAATGGTTTGCCCGTTACTTGCACCGGTTGCTTTTAATGATTTGCCATGATCAAACAAAAATTTACTGATCTCTTTTATTAC
>JBJXGJ010000197.1:0-51868 GCA_046153805.1 Ferruginibacter sp.
GTGATTTAGACATATTAATAGAAATTGAATCTACAACACTCCCCTCTACAAAAAGAAATTTAGTAGTATGGACAAAAATGGATAATTATAAAGAGCTGAATTTCCCAAAGGATATATTTGTATATACCACACCCGAAATAATTAAATTTTCAGAAAATAGATATTCATTTTTAAGTTCGGCTTTAAAAAACAGTAAAATTATTTATGGATTTAATTAAAATAAATAAAATACAAAAATGGTTGGACTTTGCAAGGGAGGATTTAGAAGTTGCGGAACATATTTTGAATGAATTAGAATTTACTGTTTTTAGAGCTGTATGTTTTAACAGTCAACAAAGTGCAGAGAAATATTTAAAAGCATATCAATTATATTTTGATTTAGAAATTGTAAAAACACATGATATAAATTATTTAATTTCTACTTTAAAAGAATTTGATAACGATATTGTGCAGCTAGAAATATTTGCAAAGCAATTAATAAATTATGCGGTCAAATACAAATATCCTGACGATTTTGAAGATTTGACAAAATTGAACGCACAAGAATCAATTCAAATAGCCAAACAATTACAACAGTTTATCTTAAGTAAAATAGTTTTATAAATTAGTTATGTTCCTATCAATCGAACTCGCAACCATAGTAGAAAAACTCGCACTCATTATTATAGTAGTAATGGGCTCGTTGGTTGTTGCCATGTACACCACATTTGCAGAACGTAAAGTAGCCGGCTGGTTACAGGACAGACCAGGGCCAAACCGAGCTGGTCCATTCGGTATGTTTCAACCATTAGCAGATGGATTAAAACTTTTTTTTAAAGAAGAAATTATTCCAAACTTTTCATCTAAAGCATTATTCGTAATGGGTCCTGCTTTGGCAATGATGACAGCTATTATGACGAGTGCTGTAATTCCATGGGGGGATAAAGTGATTTTATTTGACCGGGAAATTTCTTTACAAATAGCAGATATTAATATTGGAATTCTTTACGTTTTTGGCGTGGTAAGTTTGGGCGTGTATGGTATTATGATTGGTGCATGGGCGAGTAACAATAAATATTCATTAATGGGTGGTTTGCGTGCTGCCTCCCAAATTATAAGTTACGAGCTTGCAATGGGTATTTCAATTATTGCCCTCCTCATGTTTACCGGTACTTTAAGTTTAAAAGAAATGGTTTTGCAACAGCAGGCCGGCCACTGGAATATTTGGTACCAGCCACTTGGTTTTTTAATATTTATTATATGTGCATTTGCAGAGTGTAACCGCACACCTTTTGATTTGGCAGAAGCAGAGAGCGAATTAATTGGTGGCTATCATACAGAATACTCTTCTATGAAATTGGGCTTTTACCTTTTTGCAGAGTACATAAATATGTTCATAAGCAGTGCGGTAATGGCAAGTCTATATTTTGGCGGGTACGATGTACCCTTCTTTAACGAAGCCGCTCATGCAGATATGGGCAATTGGCTTGCATTAATTGGGCTCGGCGCTTTTCTTATTAAGATTGTTATTTTCATATTCATATTTATGTGGGTGCGTTGGACGATACCAAGATTTCGTTAAGATCAAATGATGCATTTAGGATGGAGAATATTAATACCGTTGGCATTATTTAATATGTTAGCAACGGGCGCAATAATTTTGGCAAAAGAAAATCAGATGTTGTGGTGGTAATTTAGTGATTGGTTGAATAGTTGGTTGACAACTTCGCTTAATGAAAAAGAGTTTAAGAGTTTAGAGTAATGAATTTGGTTATCGAAAATCTTATATCTAGAATCTTGTGTCTTTCTTGGGGCTGTAAAAATTCGTTCTTTATTCATCATTTAATCGGGCTGTCTGTAGTAGTGCCGCCTCAAATTAATTCTGCTTTAAAGGTTTTTCAGGCGGCAGCTACTACTGCCCATCCCGCAGCCCTTCGGCAGAAAATCTTGTTTCATCTTTTTACCTAAAAATAGATCGACACGAAGAATAAAAATATTAAAAACTAAAGATTCGCATAAAGAGTATTAAACCATTATTTTTGCGAAAATAAAAAATGGACAGTTGCATCTCGGTAAACAACAATTAGCATAAATAAATCATTTCTTCAGGTAAAACCCTTAAAAGAAATTGATTTTGAAAAAACAAAAAAGTATTGCTCGCATAATATCGAGCAAATAAAAATAAAAATATAAAATGCAGGCATTAACCAATAGAGCACAACAAGTATCCCGAAAACCAATGAGTTTTATGGAACGTTTATACCTGCCCGCCATTTTTAAAGGAATGCTTATCACTTTTAAGCATATTTTTACCCGTAACCCTACTATACATTATCCTGAACAAAAGCGTAGTTTCAGCCCGGTTTTTCGTGGGTTACAAATATTAAACAGAGATGAAGAGGGGAGAGAAAATTGTACTGCTTGTGGCTTATGCGCAGTTGCCTGCCCAGCAGAAGCTATTACAATGGAAGCTGCAGAAAGATTACCCGGAGAAGAACATTTATACAGAGAAGAAAAATATGCAGCCAAATACGAAATAAATATGTTGCGTTGCATATTTTGTGGATTGTGCGAAGAGGCTTGCCCCAAAGATGCCATCTATCTTAGTGAAACCTTTACCCCGGCAGATTACCAGAGAAAACAATTCGTCTACAATAAAGAAGATTTGCTCATCCCAAATCCTATCACAGATAAGGAAGCATACAACAAAGCATTGGGTAACAGGCAAAAAAAACAATTGGATAATTAAGTAAAATGGGTATCACTACAATTTCTTTTATTCTACTTTCTATTATGGCCATTGCAAGTGGCATCATGATGATTTTAAGTAAAAATCCGGTAAACAGCATTCTCTGGCTTATCGTTTTATTTTTTGCTATTTCAGGCCACTATATTTTATTGAATGCCCAGTTTTTAGCCATTGTAAACATCATTGTTTACGCAGGCGCAATAATGGTGTTGTTTTTATTTGTTGTGATGCTTATGAACCTAAATGCAGAGAGCGAGCCTGTTAAAAATAGACGGCTTCAGTTCATTGCTATTATTTCAGGCGGTAGTTTATTGCTTGTTTTACTGTCAGCAGTGATGTCAGTAAAAGACTTGCATCCTGTAATGGTTGCCGGTGGAAATGCCGGGTTAATAAAAACGCTTGGTAAAGTTCTTTTTACGGATTATGTGTTGCCTTTTGAAATAAGCAGCGTTTTGTTTTTGAGCGCTATGGTTGGGGCGGTTGTTATTGGTAAAAAGGATTAAAAGTAAAGGTTTTAGATAAAAGATTTGTATCTAAAAATTGAACTGGAATTTAGGTTAGCTAAATCCGAAGGTGTACGGTAACCACCATTTACAGTGCAATACGAGTAATAGTAGGCACAGAAAAATTTGACAACAAAATGGTGAGGCAAATACTTACACCGGCAATTGCCTCATTTGTAACAGGTATTGTAACAAAAATACTTACCAAAAAAGCATCTAACAAAGCGGAGGATATTTTTGATGGTGTGGTAAAGAAAAAAGTAAAAGATATTTTTGGTATACACGTGCATCATCACAAGGGGTTGGAATGGCAGTTTATGTGAAATTGTATTCTTATGAATGTTAAATTCTGGTGCATTTTAAAGAAGTAGAAGGCTAAAAATTAATTATGGATATTAAGGCATACATAGCGTTATCGCTCACATTATTTAGCATAGGTATCCTTGGGGTACTTACACGCAAAAATGCTATTATTGTATTTATGTGTGTAGAAGTAATGTTGAATGCGGTAAACTTATTACTGGTAGCTTTTTCTAATATGCATGCTGCAAGTGCGACAGCAAAAGCACTACCAACTTTTGCAAGCGATGCCCAAATTTTTGTTTTTTTTATAATGATTGTGGCAGCCGCAGAAGTTAGTGTAGGACTTTCCATCATTGTAATGTTGTACAGAAATACACATAGTATAGATGTGAATTTTTTAAACCGATTGAAAAATTAAAATTGATAATTTGATGACGCCATAAGAAGGTCTTATGTCTAAATCTCTTATCTTATGTCTTTTATGAACAATATTTTACAAATAGTATGGCTTATACCTTTTTTGCCTTTGGTAGGTTTTCTTATCACAGGTTTAATGAGAAATAATTTATCTAAATCAGCAGCAGGTATTATAGCAAGTGCGGCTATTTTTGCATCATTTGCACTTAGTGTTTTTGTTTTTTTTCAGGTGAAAGCCGGTAATACACACGTTGCACATTATTTCGATTTGTTTCGCATCAGCAGCTTAACGGTCGCTTTCGAGTTTATAGTTGACCAGCTGTCTGCTTTATTCCTTCTCATTATTACAGGTGTTGGTTTTCTTATTCATGTATATTCAACTTCGTACATGCATGACGAAGATTCAAAAGACTTTGCAAAATACTTTTCTTATTTAAATTTATTTGTGTTTTCTATGTTACTGCTTGTAATAGGTGGTAATTATGTAATTATGTTTTTTGGTTGGGAAGGTGTAGGTCTTTGCTCGTATTTGTTAATAGGATATTGGTTTAAAAATAACGACTACACCAATGCAGCAAAAAAGGCATTCATTATGAATCGCATTGGCGATCTTGGTTTCTTGCTCGGGTTATTCTGGCTCATTTCAATAATAGGAACGGTTAGTTACGACGAAGTTTTTTCAACAGTTAATCTTGCTAAATTATCAACAGCAGATGTTACCGGTATTACCCTGTTGTTTTTTGTTGGTGCCTGCGGAAAGAGTGCTCAGATACCTTTATATACTTGGTTGCCAGATGCGATGGCTGGCCCAACTCCTGTGAGTGCACTTATACACGCAGCCACCATGGTAACAGCAGGTATTTACATGATTGCACGTAGCAATATTTTGTACACGATGGCACCGGCTACTCAAAATGTTGTTGCAATTATAGGTCTAACCACAGCAATTCTTGCAGCTACTATCGCTATTAAGCAAAACGATATTAAAAAAGTATTGGCTTACTCAACTGTGAGCCAGTTAGGTTATATGTTTTTAGGATTAGGCGTTGGTGCATATACCGGTGCCGTTTTTCATGTAATGACACATGCTTTTTTTAAAGCGCTATTATTCCTTGGTGCTGGTAGCGTAATACATACAATGGGTGGCGAACAAGATATGCGCAACATGGGCGGGTTGAAAAATTACATGAGTATTACTAATATGACTTTCCTTTTAGGCTGTATTGCCATTGCGGGTATGCCACCGTTCTCAGGCTTCTTTTCTAAAGATGAAATACTCGCCGGTGCCTTTGCAAACAATTCGCTTTTGTGGGGTATTGGTGTTGCAGGAGCAATGATGACCGCCTTTTATATGTTCCGTTTGTACGCTATGACCTTCCTAGGAAAATTTAGAGGAACCCACGAACAGGAACATCATTTACACGAAAGTCCAAAAACAATTACATTGCCTTTAATAGTATTGGCAATTTTAGCTGTAGTTGGTGGTTGGGTAGGAATACCAGAAATATTTTTACATGGCGGACATAAATTGGAAGCATTTTTAGAGCCGGTGTTTGCGAAAAGCAACGCGATTGCGGTAAAACATGAAATGAGCCACAACACAGAATTTCTTATAATGGGAGTTTCAGTTTTACTTTCTTTGCTCTCTTTATTGTTTGGGTTAAAAATATTCAGTAATTATAAAAAAGAAAATGAAGTACCTGCAATAGGGCTTGCAAAAGTGCTGAAAAATAAATGGTATGTTGACGAGATTTATAATAAAATAATTACGCAACCACTTCGTGCACTTTCCGTGTTTTTAAATAATGTAGTTGAGAAAAAAGGAATAGATGGCTTCGTGAACGGCACGGGTAAGTTTGTAAATTATGGTAGCCGCCAGTTACGTTGGTTGCAAAGCGGGCAGGTAGGCGCTTATATTTTGCTTATGGTTATTGGAATGTTAGTGTTATTTATTATACAACTCTTTATAAAAAATTAGGCTTTGGGTACTTTTACTACTTTTCCTGAATTATTACTTTGGTCGCCATTACTGGTGGGTATTATTTGTTTTTTCGTAAAAACTGAAGCCGTTGCAAAATCCGTGGCATTTTGTGGTTCATTGGCTGTATTAGGTATTGCACTTTCGTCGCTTTTTTATACAGATCCAAAATTCCTTACCTATAACGCCGTAAATTATACTTGGCTGAAAGACCTTGGTACCAGCTTTTATGTTTCGCTAGATGGCGCAGGGCGCATCCTTACTTTGCTCACGGCTGTTGCATTCCCTATTATTTTTCTGACAACTTATAAAAACAGTTATAAAAATGCAGGTGGTTTTTATGGGTTAATGCTGCTTGCCCAATGTGGGTTAATGGGCGTATTTGTTGCTAAAGATGCGCTTGTATTCTATTTTTTCTGGGAGCTTGCGTTAATACCTGTTTATTTTTTATGCAGTCGTTGGGGTGGCGAAAAGCGCATACAGGCAACTTTTAAGTTTTTTGTATATACTTTTTTAGGCTCTCTTTTAATGCTTACCGGTATCATATATGTTTACTTGCATACGGGCCCAAGAATAAGCGAAGGTGTTGTAGTGGCGCTTCATTCTTTTTCATTAGATGCATTTTATAGAGCAACACTTTCTGCAGCTGAACAGGGTTGGTTATTTTGGTTATTCTTTATAGCCTTTGCAATAAAAATGCCCATTTTCCCTTTTCATACATGGCAGCCAGATGCTTATGACCAGTCGCCAACAGCAACAACGATGGTGCTCTCGGGTATTATGGTTAAGATGGGTTTGTTCGGTGTTATTAAATGGCTGATACCGATTTTCCCTTTAGCCGTGCCTAAGTTTGCTAATGCTGTAATGATACTTTCTATTATAGGAATTATATATGCCAGTTGTATTGCAATGGTGCAGGACAATTTGAAAAAACTAGTTGCTTATTCTTCTATTGCGCATATTGGTTTAATGTGTGCAGCCATTTTTGCGATGAACGAAATGAGCCTACAAGGCATAATGATACAAATGTTTAGCCATGGAATAAACATAATAGGTTTGTGGGTCGTGATAGAATTGATAGAACAGCAAACTGGTGTGAAAAAAATGAGTGAACTCGGTGGTGTAGCACACAATGCACCTGTACTTACAATAATGCTCATCATAATAGCATTTGCAAATATTGCCTTACCGCTCACAAATGCATTTGTAGGCGAGTTTATGATGTTTGCCGGCATTTACCAGCACAGCATTTGGATGGCAGCAGTTGCCGGATTAAGTATTATACTTGCTGCTGTGTACACACTTAACATGATTCAAAAAGTTTTTTACGGCAATACTAATAATGTAACAGAAACAATGAATGATATTTCATTTGCACAAAAACTTGGTCTTGCCTTGATAGTTGTTATGATATTTGCTTTTGGCGTGTATCCACAACCAATGATTGACCTTGCAAAAGAAGCTGTGAATGGATTGGCAATTAAATAGTTGATTTGTTTTTAGTTGATTGGTTTTAAAAACGACTATTGTGAAATGGTCTGCTGACATGATAGGCTAAATTGGATTAAATTTAAAAACAGAGAATTAGATAGATAGGCGAACTTTAATCTTGTGTCTCACATCTAATATCTCATATCTAAATGTATGAATGCAATTTTATTTTCTGCAATATGGGGCGTTATTATGATGTTCTCCGGTGTGTTTATTAAAAGTAAGACCACGCCGAAATATCTAGCTATTGCAGGTATCATCCTTCTTTTTATAGTGAATGCGGTTGAGTTAAATGTATTTAATACAGGCTCTCTTCATGTTGAAATAGATACGAAAGAAATGCTGAATATTAAAAGCGCCAACCTTGCTTTTCTTGCTGTCGTATTTGCAAGCACCTTGCTATTCTTTTTGTTAAATGGGAGAGATGTAGAGAAGGTTGGTGAGCATGTAGGAGAATACTTCGCCTTAATCTTTTTTGTATTGTGCGGCGTAAGTATTGTGGTCACATACAATACCTTATTGCTGTTGTTTTTAGGGATAGAAATTATGTCAATTCCTTTGTACATACTTACAGGCAGTGATAAACGAAACTTAAAAAGCAATGAAGCATCGCTAAAGTATTTTTTAATGGGTGCTTTTTCAACCGGTATTATGTTGATGGGTATTGCATTTATTTATGGAGGCAACCCAAACGGATCTTTTTTTATTAATAATCTACAAATGGGTGAGGGGCCCATGCCCGTTATGATGGCTGTTGGGCTTGTATTTATGATGATCGCTTTGTCTTTTAAAGTATCTGCTGCACCTTTTCATTTTTGGACGCCAGATGTATATGACGGAGCTCCAACTGTGTTCACTTCTTTTATGAGTACTATTGTAAAAGTAGCGGGCTTTTTTGCATTTGTTCGTTTGTTTGAAAACTCATTTGGTAAGGTACAAGGGCAATGGCAAAACCTAATTGTATTTATTACGGTGGCTACATTGTTAATAGGCAATATCACGGCCGTTTTTCAACAGAGTGTAAAGCGTATGCTCGCTTATTCAAGCATAGCCCAGGCAGGGTTTATGATGCTTGCTGTATTTGCCTTAAATGATAGGGCACAAGAAGGATTGTTATTGTACGCCGCGGCTTACAGCATTGCCACCATTGGTATATTTGCTGTGCTAATAAAAATGAAAGATTACACCATAGACGGCTTTAATGGTTTGAGTAAATCACAACCTTTGCTGGCATTGTGCACAACAATATTCCTGTTATCACTTACGGGGGTTCCGCTAACGGCAGGGTTTCAAAGTAAGTTTTTTATGTTGATGGCCGCCGGAGAAGTTACCGGTAAATTTTGGCTGATAATTGTTGCAGTTATATTTGCAGCTATCAGCGCTTATTATTATTTCCGTGTTATACAGGCAATGTATTTTAAAGAACCATCAGATACGGTTATTGAAGCAGGGGATGTTACCATGGGCTTTAAAATAGTGCTGGCAATCTGTGCTGTTCTTATTATTGCCATTGGTATTTATCCAGAGTTTGTGCTGGGGTGGATGTATCATTGAGTGTTGTTTTCCATTTAATTATAAGTCTTTTATACCAACAAGTAAATTGTTGAGATGAAAATATATTTTTCATTACTGCTTTGCTGTGTATTGTTATCAAGTAATGTGTTTGCTCAAATTAACTTACAGCGAAAAGAACACAGCATTTTAAAAGTAATTGCGAAGTCAAACAAAATAGAGACCATCTGTAACGGATGTTTAGACATTGCTAAACAGTACACAGCACACAAAACGCGGTGTTAGCGGAAATATGGTGACACCATTCTAATTTTCGAGATAAAGACTGACTGAAAATATTAAATGAACATTTAGACTGTTGAAAACGATGATTAAAAAATATAGCAAATGGTATCGCAACTTGATACCCTTGCGGAAGTTGACTGTATCGTTTATTTTGAATTGGTTTTATTGGCTCATCGCATGGTTGATTGCAGAGCAACTATTTTTTGACGAAAACCGTTCATGGAACTACTACTTTTTCCATGCAACATGGATGGCTTTCTTTATGACAATTCCTTTCAATTGGAAAGAATTAAAACAAATCGTTAAACCCCATAACCAGAAGAACCAAAATCCTGAAACGGAGACTGGACAAAATCTATAAAAAACTACGCTCGACAAGTCGAACTATTTTTGCAAATGTGGAATGCTTTTGTACTAATATGTTTTGAATGGCAGACACGGAAAAGCATTTGTGTATGACGGCTTAATTTGTACTTTGCTTAATCATTACCTACCTTATTTTTAGACGCAAACAGTGAAGTTCCAGTTTTATTGACAAAATGCAAATGAAAGAGGAAGGGCAAAAACAGTTAAAGCGAACGAACACTTCTGCTAACAATGGGTTTTGTGCAAGTGCGGCTTGAAGTTGTAGCAATCAACATCAACAACATAGCGGCAGTTGTTCGGGCGGGGCAAACATCGCTAAACATTAGTTCTTAATATTTATCTTTACCAAAAGCCGGGCAGCGGCTACGGGCAGAAGGAATTCTAATGCCACACCTGACACAAAGCCCCAAAACGAGAGAAACAGAATGTATAAATAAAACAATTTTTAAGATAGAACAGTCAAGAGATAGGAAATTGATGGCTAAATATTATATAAAAGTCACCGATCGAACAGTTTTCCAACACAAGAAAGAAGGGCTCTTGCCATAAAAGCCATTGGCAAAGGTTTGCAAATAGCAAAAGAATCACAATTAAATAAAGAGGCGGTCATTTTGCTCGTACGCAAAGCAGTTACTAACCGCAACGAAGGAAATTTAACGGACGCACTTAAATTTAATGAAAAGTCCATTAGCTATGCTGTAGTATCAAAAAGTGATTCAATAGAGATATTGTCCGAAATATCGCATCCTAATACTTTAATTCAAAAAGGTGAGAACCCTTGCTGCCAATAATGCCATTTTTACTGCCTTTTCACCATTCGCTGGAACATAAAGTAATAAGTTATTTAGTGAAGAATAAACCTATTCACATACCCGAAATTGCGTGGGGTATCCTAAAGTTGGTTAAGCTTATTTTAGGGAGAGAAATATTTGGAAAAGGTTAGATGAAACAGCGCCACAATGCTGATTTTTCTATGTTTATTTACCGCCTGTAAAATCTTATCGGTGTCTTTTACGATAGGATATTACCTTTAGCAAACAAATATAACAATGACCAACAAAGATTCACTTGCACTTTCGTGGAAAAATGTAAAAGGAAATAAATTACGCACATCAATTACCATAATCATAATGGCACTTGGAATTTTTGCGCTCATTCTTATTATAACGGCGATAAAAGCCGCAAGCCTGGGGCTTACAAACAGTTTTTCTACTATGGGTGCTAATGCATTTGGCATACGATACAAAGACAGGGGGATTAGCTTTGGTGGCGGCAGAAAAAGCGTAACGCAAAAAACAAAAGCCGGCTTAAAAGAAAAAAAATCTAACAATGGTATCCCAATAAGTTACGACGAAGCCAAGGCTTTTAAACAGCGCTTTTCTTTTCCAGGTACAAAAGTGGGTATCGCATTGCGTGGCGCAAATAATATAGTTGTAAACTCTGCATCAAAAAAAACAAACCCCGACGTAAATGTTACGGGAGGCGATGAAAATTATTTAGAACTGAATGGGTTTGAAATAGCTTATGGAAGAAATTTTACTGCAACAGAAGTTGATGCAGGACGAAATGTATGTATGATTGGTAGCGGTGTGGCGCAAAAACTTTTTCCTGATAATAGTGCAAAAGCGGTAGATGCGGTGGTAAATGTAGATCACATTCCATATAGAATCATTGCAGTGCTCGAAGAAAAAACAAGCAGTGCATTTTTTAATACAAGCCGGATTGTAATTACCACCGTAAACAATATTCGCAGGCAATATGCCACACAAACTTCGTCTTATACAGTTGCAGTAATGGTTACAGATTTAAAACTGATGGATATGGCTGTAGGCGAGGCTACGGCTACATTCAGGCCAATAAGAAATCTGGAAGTTACTGATGATGAGAATTTTTTTATTGATAAAAGTGACAGCATTGCGCAATCACTTCTCACCAACCTTGGCTTTTTAGAAAAAGGTACCATAGGCATTGCATTTATTACATTGATTGGCGCAGCAATAGGCCTTATGAATATTATGCTGGTAGCAGTAAATGAGCGCACAAAAGAAATTGGCCTTACCAAAGCCTTGGGAGCAACCCGAAAAGATATACGATCTCAATTCTTATTTGAGAGTGTTATAATAAGCTTACTTGGCGCATTTGCAGGAATTATAATGGGAATACTGATTGGTAATTTGGTGGCAGTATTTTTAAAAACAGGTTTTGTTGTGCCGTGGCTGTGGGTAGGAATAGCTGTTGTTGTTTGTACCGCCGTAGGCTTGCTTGCAGGAATAATACCTGCCGTAAAAGCAAGTAAGCTTGATCCTATCGTGGCACTTCGCTATGAATAAACCTCGTGCTTACGAGAAAAATAATGATAAGTTTTTGATTTGGATACTTTAATCTATCACCACACTGCTGGTTCTACATTGTTCTACATTGTCTAATTAATGCTTTCTTTAGCTTATCCTCTCAGCATAGGCTTATTTGATACAATTAAAATAACCCATTTGTTGTTAAGATAAATTGTTGATAATTATTTAAGAAAGAAAAATAATTTATTTCGGATAAAATAAAATATTTTTATTCCGTAGAAATACTTTCAATTATTTTATTAACTTGTGCGTTCCGATAGCATCGGAGAGTACTTTTTTAAAGTACCTTGATTACTTTTTTATTTTTATTTTATCATTTAATTATCACTTTCAAAAACTTGAATTTTATGGCAGACGTTAGACCAACTGCAACAGTAAAACCGGTAACATCCGTACAAGCAAAAAAATCAAATAATTCTATTTCGTGGCTTGCGCCATTGCTTTGCATCGTAGCAGGGTATTTAATTTGGAGATTTGGCCTAGGCGCTGCATCCAACTTTACAAAACCGGGTACAGGTCTTTTTTGGCCAAGCCATGTAGGTCCCACATCTGCTTTGGCAAAAATGTACGAAGGTGGTATTATTGTGCCTATCCTTATCGGTTGCTTATTAACGGTTCTTGTATTTGTAATTGAGCGTTTTCTTACAATTTCAAAAGCAGCTGGTTCATCAAGCAATGCAGATTTTATTCGTAAAGTACAATATCATCTTGCAAATAAAAATGTAGATGCTGCCTTAACAGAATGCGATAAGCAAAAAGGAAGTGTTGGTAATGTAATGAAAGCTGGTCTTCATCGTTACAAAGAAATGATCAACAACAGTGAACTGAATACTGATCAAAAAGTAATCGCAATACAAAAAGAAGTAGAAGAAGCTACTTCACTTGAATTACCAATGCTTGAAAAAAATCTTGTGTTTTTATCAACGATAGCTTCTGTAGCTACGTTAATAGGATTGCTGGGTACGGTAATTGGAATGATTCGTTCTTTCTCTGCATTGGGTGAAGGAAGTGGCGGTAGTGGTGCTGCAAACTCATTATCCCAAGGTATCTCTGAGGCTTTATATAATACTGCATTAGGTATTGGAACATCTGCTTTGGCTATTATTTTCTATAATATGTTTACAACCAAGATAGATGGCATCACTTACGGTATTGACGAGTCTGGCTTTACATTAACGCAATCTTTTGCATCTCTATACAAATAGTTGTATGGAAAATTGCAAGGCCTGCATCTAAATAATGTAATTCGTATAACATTGCTTTTTTTAAAAAGGCGTATTCGGAATTATCTTTTGCAGGTTGATTTGAGTAAATGTTTTAAAAGAATAAATAAAATTTTTATAAATGCCAAAAGTTAAAATACCAAGAAAAAGCACTACCGTAGATATGACGGCTATGTGCGATGTGGCGTTTCTTTTGTTGTCGTTTTTTATATTGGCAACAAAGCAAAAACCGCCCGAAGTTTTAGCGGTGGATATTCCCGGTTCTGTATCGAGTAAAGTAGCACCCGATAAAGCGATTGTTATAACGCTTATTAAAGATGGCCGTACTTTTTTAATGCTGGGCGACGATACAAAAAAGGCTGACATTCTCGCCAATGTAAATCTAACAAAAGGGTTGGGTTTATCTCCTGCAGAATTACAGAAATGGACAAAGCAGGAATTTATCGGACAACCGTTTAATCAGATTAAAAGCGGACTCGCGCAAGTTGCTGCATTAGACCCTGCAAGATTACCAGGTATACCTACAGATAGTACCAACAATGAGATGGTTGACTGGATAAGGAGTGTAAGCAATGTTTACGCGGGAGGTGATTTGAGAGCACTACAAGAAATGCTTTTAGTAAAAGGTGATAATGAAGCATTTTACCCTGCGTTTAAGAGCATAAAGGACGCGTTTAAGAAGAATGAGATATTTAAGTTTAGAATTGTTACCAATGGTGAAGCTCCACCTTCAGGTTCTGAACTTGCAAATGCACCCAAGGCAGAGGCAGCAACTAATTAACTAAAAAGTAAAAAATTACCCATATGGCAGAAATGGATACCTCGTCGGGTGGCGGACATAAAAAAGGACCTGGCGTAAAAAAAGCAGTAAAAAAATCGACAAGAGTAGATCTTACTCCAATGGTAGATCTTGGCTTTTTGCTCATTACTTTCTTTGTATTTACTACAACTATGAGCCAGTCAACAGCCATGAATATGAATGAACCCAAAGATAGTAACGAGGATCAGAAAAAAGTAAAGGAATCAGGCGCTATGACTATTCTATTGGGCAGAGCAGATCAGGTTTATTACTACTTTGGCCAACTAGACCCGCTTAAAATATCTGAGCAATTTAAGAGTACAACTTTTAAAGCTATCAGAGAGATTATAGTTACAAAAAAGAAAGGTACACCTATAGATGATTTAATGTACATTATAAAGTCAGACGACAAATCCACTTTTAAAAATGCCATTAATATATTGGATGAGATGACGATAAGTGGGGTACCTCCAGGTCACTATGCAGAAGATAAAATATCTGATACTGAGCAGAGGCTCATTGCAGCTACAGAAGTTGCAAACGGTATCAAATAGTTTATGGAATCTGTTTATTTTAGTATCTAATACAAAAAACAAGTTCGAAATGGAACCAAATAAAATTTTAAACGCAGATATTCTCGATATCCTTTTTGAGGGTAAGAATAAAGCTTACGGAGCCTATCAATTAAGAAAGACCTACAATTCACGCATAGTGAAAGCTATGGTTGCAGTGGGACTTTTATTACTTGTTGTAGTTGGTGGTACTATATTGGCAAATATCATTGGTGAAAGATCCTCCAAAGATGAGTTGACGGTTATTGATACCCAGATGGCAGAGGTAAAGAAGGACGAACCGCCACCACCTCCACCGCCGCCACCACCTCCAACACCGCCCCCACCTCCTGAGATTAAACAAATACAGTTTACGCCTCCAAAAATTGTAAAAGATGAAGAGGTAAAGCCTGATGAAAAAATTGAGGAGATTAAAGATGATGCGGTAATTAGTACAAAAACTGTAGAGTCTGATAATACGAAGCAAGTTGTACAAGCGCCTGTGGAAGACAAGGGGACGCAGGTGGTTGAAGTACCGACAAAAGCGGTTGCAGAGGATGAAATTTTTACTAAAGTGGAAATTGAAGCTGCATATCCTGGGGGTGCAGGTGCTTGGAGAAAGTTTCTTGAGAGAAATTTAAATGGTGGTGTCGCAAATGACAACAGCGCACCAGCAGGTACTTATACAGTTGTTGTAAGGTTTATCGTCGCAAAAGACGGGAGTGTAAGTGAAATTACACCAGAAACAAGCGTTGGGTACGGTATGGAACAGGAAGCAGTTAGAGCAATCAAAAAAGCACCAAAATGGACACCTGCTCAGCAAAACGGTAATATTGTAAAAGCCTACCGCCGCCAGCCCATTACTTTTGTAGTTGCTGATGAATAAATTATATATTAAGTTATAAGTTTAGTTGAAGCCCCGAAATATTTCGGGGCTTTTTCGTTTTGAAAAACTGTATTGCGTGGTGTCGGTTTTTATGAATTAAATTTATCTTAAGTGTCTTTGCGTCTATCATCTGAATGTTGATAAAGTTTGACGATGTTTTGTGGAAATGATTATTATAGTCATCTTAATACTAAGACATCTTTTGTTTCCCATTTTTACGAACTATCTATTAAAACGTTCGGTATTTCTCTGGCGGGAAAAGATGTCGAAACTCAATTTTTCATTTCGGCATAAAACTTTTTATTATGGCAGAAATCCTCAACAACAAGCAGAAAAATGGCAAAAGATGTATTAAAAAAAGTACAAGGGTAGATCTTACACCCATGGTAGATCTTGGCTTTTTACTCATAACATTCTTTGTATTTACAACGACGATGAGCACTACCACTGCAATGGGTATTGTTACGCCAAAAGGGACAGAAACAGCTGATGATGTTTGCGAAAGCTGTGTAATAACACTTATACCTACGGCAAATAACAAACTGTATTATTATGAAGGTAAAGACAATGCTGGTCCATACAAAATGACAGATTATTCAGCAAGTGGCTTGCGGACGTTATTAGTAAATAAAAAAAGACAGGTTCTGGCACTTAATCGTGAACCAGTTTTAATTATAAAACCAAGTGCAACATCTACTTTTAAAAATCTTATCAATATTATTGACGAGAGCAATATTTGCATGTACAAAAGATATTACCTTGATAAACTTTCGGCGGTGGAAAAAGTAAAGTTCTAGGCATGTTTGAAGTGTCTTTGGTTATTGCTATTTCTGCCTGTTTTTTATTGATAGAAAAAATGACGATTCACCTGCAGGATCCGTTTGAGAATAAGCTAACAGTTACGCCAATGACGGCGATTGCGCGAACAATAGAAAATAATTTAACACAACTGTAACTGTTAAGGTCTGAAAAACATGAAAGACAGCCCTTCTCAATTTTCGAAAATTACATTGAAAAGGAAATTACGTTTGATACACTTGATACATCCGTAAAATCCAGAAAAAATTGCGATGTCAAAAAAAGCCTAAAGAAATTAAAAGAGAGGATTATTATGTGATGCAAATATTTTGTCTGGGTTTAACAACAGTGTTTTACTAATCACTTACTATTAAAACAGCTAAATAATAGGTTTTAGCTTTACGTAACTTTACCCGATGATGAACAAATTATCTGGTTGGAGCGATACGATAATAGCGTTGGCTACTGCACCTGGTCTGGGTGCAATTGCCGTTTTAAGAATATCGGGGACCAAAGCCTTTGAAATTATAAATGGCTTATTTGCTTCCAAAAATCTACTAACCCAAGCCACGCATACCCTGCATGTAGGTATGCTGAAAGACGGTGAAAAATTAATTGATGAAGTTGTACTTGCTTTGTTTAAAGGCCCAAAAAGTTTTACAGGAGAAGATACGATTGAAATAAGTTGCCACGGCAGTACCTATGTGCAACAACAAATTTTGGAAGTCTGCATAGCAAGAGGAGCAAGGCTTGCAAGAGCAGGAGAGTTTACACAACGGGCTTTTTTAAATGGTAAGATAGACCTAGCGCAGGCAGAAGCCGTAGCGGATATTATTGCTGCAAATACAGAAGCATCGCAAAAAGCTGCGTTGTATAATATACGTGGTGGCTTTTCGCACGAGCTCTCAAACATGCGGGAGCAACTCATTGGTTTTTCTGCACTCATTGAGTTAGAACTAGATTTTGCCACAGAAGATGTTGAGTTTGCAGACAGAGAAAAGTTTTATGGTCTTATACATGAATTGAGCGTTGCCGTTAATAGATTAATAGAATCATTTGCATTGGGCAACGCAATAAAGAACGGCCTAAGCGTGGCAATTATTGGCAAACCAAATGCCGGTAAATCTACCCTGCTAAATATTTTATTGAATGAAGAACGAGCCATTGTAAGCGATATTGCCGGCACTACAAGAGATACCATTGAAGAAATAGTAAACATTGAAGGTATCTTATTTCGGCTGATAGACACCGCAGGTATAAGAGAAAATTCAACAAATATTATTGAAAATTTTGGCATAGAAAAAAGCCTTGGTAAAATGCGGAGTGCAGATATTGTGTTATATATTTTTGATGTAATTACTGAAAGTGTCGAAGAATTAAAAACACAAATAAGTCTTTTCGAAAACGAAAATATCAGATACTTATTAGTAGGAAACAAATTTGATAAAGGATTTGGAGAGAATAAATTCTCCCAAAAAGATATTCAATATATTTCTGCAAAGAAAAATGAAGGGATAAATGCCCTTAAAAAAGCATTGTTCAATGCTACCGTTCATGCTGATGCAAATGCAGAAAATAGCATTGTTACCAACGCCAGGCATCTCTCATCCCTTAAAGATATAGCCACATCTCTTCAAGAAATAAAGAAAGGTTTAGATGCCAATATTTCTGGTGATTTATTATCATCAGAAATTCGTGCAGCATTGTACCATTTAGGAGAAATAACAGGAGAGGTTACCAATGAAGATAAGTTGGATTTTATTTTTTCTAAATTCTGTATTGGAAAGTAATTATTCTTCCTTTGTTTCCTAAGTGCTTGTTATTGTTGACTTTCAGCGTTATTTTCTTTCTCTTATTTGTTGCCAAACTACTCTTTTTTACTTATATTTGTTGTCTAATTGTTGCCCTGATTTGTTGCCCTATATGTTTGGCAACAAAAATTCAGTAAATGGTGAAAGGATGCTACACATAGCTACACCCTGCAACAGTTGGCAACAAATAGCAACAACATGAGTAGTAACATTCGCTTAGAAAAAACCTGCCAGCATTGCAGTAAAAACTTCATCGCCAAGACGACAGTAACACAGTATTGTTCTGATAACTGTGCTAAGAGAGCATACAAAGACCGCCTACGGTCAAAGAAAATTGAAGTAGCCATACAGAAAGAGTTTGAGCAAAAGCCATTCAACCCAATTGTAAATCAAAAGGAGTTTTTAAGTGTCAAAGAAACTTGCCAGTTAATCGGGGCAAGCAGATGGACCATTTACAGGCTGATTGACGGAGGCAACTTAAAGGCTTCAAAATTGGGTAGCCGTACCATCATTGCAAGAACAGAAATCAATAACCTTTTTAAATAACTGAAAGAATGAAAGTAACACTCCGCCAAAGGTTGAAGGGTGATAAAATCACTTTATACCTTGACTACTACCATCAGGGCAAACGCAACTACGAGCATTTGCAATTAGTGCTGATACCGGAACCTGAAAAGGGCAAGCTAACTAAAGAACAGAAAGAGGAGAACCGAAAGAACTTATCACTTGCCGAAGCTATCCGCAGCAAAAGGCATTTGGAATTACAGAATGGTATTTATGGTTTTCAAGACCAGGGTAAAATGAAAGGCAGTTTTCTACGCTACTTTGAATACCTCACAGAAGCAAGGAAAGAAAGCGAAGGCAATTACGGCAATTGGGATAGTGTGTTGAAACATTTGAAAAAGTATTGCAAGCATGATATTACTTTTTCCCAAGTTGATAAAGCATGGTTGGAAGGCTTTAAAGAATACCTCATGAAGCAAGCCCGTAAGCCAGATAATAACACGTTGTCTCAAAACTCACAAAGTTCCTATTTCAATAAAATAAGGGCTGCATTAAAACAGGCTTTGAAAGATGAAATTATACAGCGTAACCCTGCCGATACCATTGAAGGAATAAAGCCCGGTGAACCTGAAAGAGAATTTTTGACACAAGAGGAATTACAGGCAATGGCTAAAGCTGAATGTGATATACCCCAAATGAAAACAGCTTTTCTATTCAGTGCTTTAACTGGTTTACGTTGGAGTGATATTCAAAAATTATCATGGGCTGAAATGCAATACTCTGATGAAATAGGGCATTACATACGGTACACACAAAAGAAAACAAAAGGCTCTGAAACATTGCCAATATCAGAACAGGCTTTTGGTTTCTTAGGCGACAGAGGCGAACCAAACGAAAAAGTTTTTATAGGCTTAAAATATTCGGCATGGCACAACCTGCGGTTGCAGCAATGGGCAATGAGGGCGGGTATAAGCAAAACAGTTACGTTCCACTGTGCAAGGCACACCTACGCCACATTACAATTAACTTTAGGTAGTGATATTTACACAGTATCAAAAATGTTGGGGCATAAGCATTTAAAAACAACAGAGATTTATGCAAAGGTGATAGACCATAAAAAGAAAGAAGCTGCAAACAGAATTAAAATTGATTTATAGAAATGGAAGTAAAAATATTAGATAGCATCATTCATGGATTTTTAAAACCGTGGAAACTTGATACCACCAACACAAGTCGGTTCACTGAATTGGTGAAAGCTGCAAAAGCAGTTTCACTTAATACCAATGCAGCGTTGCTTTCGCAACTCACAGCATTGCTGGCAGATTATCCAACCGAGCAAAAAATTTTGACTGATGAAACTACTATCGACACAACATTGCAGCCACTTTTATGCAAAATAGATTTACCAAAGTATAAAGATGCAGTTACTCACTTTTATTATTTTATAATCACCGGGGAAACACTTCGTGTTTTCAATGCAGTGTTGCAGCAAGCTGCAAACTGGACAGAATTAGTTGATATTCGCTATCAGGTTGGCAAGACCCTTACCAACACAAGAGTATTAGCAAAGCAGGTTTCAATAGAATTAAATGAACAGGGCTTTACAGGCATTCCTGATGCACAAAGCAGTTTTGTTCACTTCGCTTTGTATTACTTAAAACACAGCCTTATTCAGCTTTATTTTAGCGTACAGGAACAATTCAAAGCCAGCTTATCACAAGTAACAACCCTTGAAGATTTTTACTTACTGGATTTGGAAGAACCTGAAACAAACATTGTGCAACTACAATTCATTGAACAAGCAGTAACAGAAGAAAAGGGAAGTAGCGAATACAGCGGCAACCAAGACACAATTTCCTTTGGCTTTAAAGACGATGTTACTAAGCTCACAACGGTAGTAAATCAATTGTGCCATCAAATAGAATTGCTTAATGAAGATGTTTGTAATGCTGATGATTTAATAAAGGCATTCACAGCAAAGAATCTATTGCCGGGTGCAGTGAAAATTCAGTTAGGTTGTGAAACAAAGCACTTTCGTTATTGCATTGATAAATTTATGCCATACTTCAATAACCTCACTTTAGCCAACATTGAAAAATCAAAAATCTTCTATTCTAAAAAGGATACTCTTTTAAAGGCTAATAATCTTTCCGCAAGTAGTTCAAAAAATAAAATTGAACCAAAGGAGAGTGCAAACATTGACAAGATTTTCAAACAACTGCAATAAAAAACATTCAGATTGTTCAGTAATGTGAGTAAGGGATTAACCCCTTAACCTTTACCCCTCAAGCATTTGAGAGGTTTGTGCCATCATTCATAAAAATAAAAAAAGATGGCACACGAAGAATTAATCTTAGACAAGCTCACCGAAATCGCTAACAAGCTGGATGAGCAAAACCTGTTACAAAAAACAGTATTGAACTTTAATGAAGCTTGCAAATATTTAGATGTAAGCCCTTCGCATTTGTACAAGCTCACAAGTACAAAGCACATTCCCCATTTCTGTCCGCAGGGTAAAAAACTCTACTTCAAACGGGAGGAGTTGGATAACTGGTTGCAACGCAACCGTCAATCAGCCGCCAACGAAATTGACCAGTTGGCAACTGATTATGTTATCCGCAACAAACGCAAATAGTAGCATTTTTTATTAACTGAAAGAACGGCACAATGGCATCAAGCACCATATTTAAAAACTTTGCGGTTGCGGTAGAAAATAAATCACTTATCGTAATCTCAAACATTATCGCTTCTGATAAGTACAAAGCAGAAGTAGAAGAAATTCAAACACTATTAGCCCGGGGCAAAGCAAAGGAAGCTACTGAAAAAAAACAGCAGCTTCCGGCTTTCACCCCTTCAGCTACATTCAAAGAAAAAAGATTGCTGCCAAATTTGGAGCAGTACAGCGGCTTTGTGCATTTAGATTTTGATAAGCTAACACCCGAACAAATGGACACAGCTTTTAAAATCATTGCTACAATCCCCTACACCTTTCTTTGCTTTCGCAGCCCAAGCGGTAACGGCTTAAAAGTGTTTGTAGAAGTCAAAACAGGTGCTTTGCACCATGATATTGCCTACAAGCAAGTACAGCAATTCTATGAAGAAAAATTAGGCATAGCATCCGACCCCAAATGCAAAGACATAACAAGGCTATGCTTTATGAGTTACCACCCGGAACTGTATAAGAATATCAGCAACCAAAAGTTTACCGTTGATGCATCAACAGAAATACAAGTTCCGCAACAAGTTGCTACACCTGTAATTCCAAAAGTAGATACCACCACACAAAAGGATTTTGAAACTGCCTTTGGCGTTTCTCAATCCCAACCACCGGTTGGTGAGGTAAGCAATATAAATGAGTTGTTAGAAGACTGTAAACGCTTTACAGAGCAAAAGAAAACATATACTGAAGGCAACAGGAATGAGTTTGTATATACGTTTGCTTCCAACTGTAACCGTAAAGGCATTGCAGAAGACATTGCTTTGCAATATGCACAAGCCAATTACGATTTACCAAGTAAAGAAATGATTGCATCATTTCGCAGTGCATATACCCACCACACAAATGAGTTTGCAAAGTTTGCAAACGCTGCAAAGTTGCAACCTGCAAAGCCGATGCAGACACAACATGAAGAAGACCCTTTAGAAGATTATTTAAAAACTACTCCTACAATTCCCGAAGAAGTTTATGAGGCTTTGCCTCATTTGCTCAAAGAAGGTGCAAGAGCTTTTACAGATAAACGTAAAAGGGATGTTTTCTTTACTGGTGCTATTTCTATTCTTAGTGGCTGTTTGCCAAAAGTTACAGGTGTATATTTTAATGAAAGGGTTTTTCCTCATTTGTACACTTTCATTATTGCACCGGCAGCAAGTGGTAAAGGAGTATTGAAAAATGCAAAGCGATTAGCCGATAAGTACCACCAACAAATATTAAAGCAAAGTCAGGATGCAAAAAAAATACATGAAAATGAAATGTCCGATTTTAAGCAGTTGGAAAGGACAAGAAAAAAAGGAGAGCCAGCACCCGAAAAGCCACAGCCGCCACCGTTTAAAATCGTATTCATTCCAGCCGATTGCAGCCAGGCAAGAATGGTAGAGCATTTGCAAGCCAACGAAGGCAAGGGTATTATTTGCGAAACCGAAGCCGACACAATGAGCGGTGCAAAAAAACAAGATTGGGGCGATTACTCACCCATTTTAAGGTCAGCTTTCCACCACGAAAAAATATCTATCTCCCGTAAAACAGGAAATGAATATGTAGAAATAAACGACCCTTGTTTAGCTGTTGCCTTATCAGGCACACCCTCACAAGCACCCAAACTAATTTCATCCGCAGAAGATGGTTTGTTTAGCCGTTTTTTATTCTATGCCTATAAAAATAATATTGAATGGCAAGACCCATCCCCCAGCAGTAACACCATTGTTTATAACGACCATTTTGAAGCACTTTCAGGACAGGTATTGAACTTAATAAGCCTGCTGGAGCAATCACCCACAACCATTGAATTAAAGCCCTCACAATGGCATACAATCAACACAGAGTTTCCTAAGATGCTTGCAGAGGTTGTTACCTTCACAAGTGAAGATGCAGCAGGTGTAGTATTTCGTTTAGGCTTGATACTATATAGAATTTGCATGATACTTTCAGCATTAAGAAAGTTTGAGAATGGAGAAGCAGAGCCAGTAATTACTTGCACTGATGAAGACTTTAATACAGCCCTATTAATTGTACAAACGTATTTGCAGCACAGCTTGCTAATGTTCAATAACCTGCCTAAGCAAAATGAAACAATGCAGTTTCATTCAGGCGATGGCAAACGAAAATTCTTTGAGGCTTTGCCGCAAGAGTTTACAAGAAAGGAAGCAACCGAATTAGGCACTAAGTTTAAGCTATCCGCCAGAACAGTGGACGACATTTTAAAATCCTGCGTAGGCGTTACGCTTACCAAAATAAAAGCCGGTTCCTACCAACGCATCTAAGGATATTGCAGGAGCCATGCTTTTTGCAACATCAGTTCTTTTTTTGCAGTGTTTGCAGGCTTTGCAAACTTTGCAATCGCATAGGTATAGTATATAACCTTTCATTTCTTTGCTTATATTTGCAGCAATGAAAATTTTTGCCGTCATAATGAGCATTTACCTTTTAGGTTTATCCTGCATTCCTTGTGGTGATAAAGAGGAGCGTAATGCCAAAGGGGCACAAACTATTTCGGCAATCAAGCATCAACATCAACACGACAATACAAACGATGCTTGTACTCCTTTCTGTAGTTGCTCATGCTGCCCGGCATCAGCGTTTTTTCAGCCTTTATCTCACTTCTCTATTTATAAAGTCGTATTCCCTTCTAAAAAATACCCTGTTTATAATTCTTCTTTTTGCCCCCAGGTGTCCTTCTCTATTTGGCAACCGCCTAAAATAGCTTAATTACTTCTTTTATTGAATTAGCTGCATAACCATCCGTTGGTCATGTATTGCAGTTCCTGTTCATCCATTTTCAATTGTAAAAATGGGAAATAAAAAAAAGTTCCAAAAGTCTAAGCAGCATTTGGCAATCAAAGTAATTAAGTTCATTATTATAAGCTTTTGTTGCGTTATTCTTTTAGCAGCCATTGCAGAAAGAATTTGGCATTTCTACAAGCATATATCAAAATAGAAAGCAAACATGATTAATAAAATCATTCATTTTTCAGTACACAACAAACTGGTTACGGGCATTTTGTTGGGCATCTTTATGTTGTGGGGTATTTATTCTTTTACGCAACTAAGTATTGATGCCCTGCCTGATGTTACCAATAATCAGGTGCAGGTTATTACCAACAGCCCCAATCTTGCTACGCAGGAAGTAGAGCAATTTATTACAACACCCTTAGAGTTAGAGTTTAAGTCACTGCAAGGGTTGGTAGAATTAAGAAGTACCAGCCGTAGTGGCTTATCTGTTATCACCATCGTTTTTAAAGACAATATGCCCTTGAATATTACAAGGCAATTGGTAGCAGAAAAAATAAAAGTGGCACAAGAGAATATTCCAAAAGAATATGGTAGCCCCGATTTAATACCACCCACCACAGGTTTAGGAGAAATCTATCAGTATGTGATTGTTCCGAAGAAAGGTTATGAAGATAAATTTTCTGCAACCGATTTACGGACAGTACAAGATTGGATTGTAAAACGCCAACTGTTAGGCACAGCAGGTGTAGTAGATGTCAGCAGCTTTGGCGGTAAACTAAAGCAATACGAAGTAAGTGTAAAGCCCGAAAGATTGGCGGCAATGAACCTTACTTTAATTGATGTGTATAATGCCTTGCAAAAAAATAATTCCAATACAGGCGGCAGCTATATTGATAAAGGACCAAACATTTATTTTATCCGTGGCGAAGGCTTAATAGAAAAATTGGACGACATCAATAACATTGTTGTTGCAAACACAAACGGCATTCCGGTTTTAATAAAAGATATTGGCACGGTTGATTTTGGTTTTGCCCCACGTTACGGAGCATTAACAAGAAACGGAAAAGGCGAAACAGTTGGCGGTGTGGTACTGATGCAAAAAGGTGAGAACGCTGTACAGGTTATTGAAAGAGTAAAAGAAAGAATGGCAACCATTGAAAAATATTTGCCCGAAGGTTTAGGCATTGATGTATTTGTGGACAGAACAAAATTAATTGAAAGAGCAACACATACCGTAAGCACAAATTTGTTAGAAGGTGCATTGATTGTAATTTTTGTGTTGGTGCTTTTCTTAGGCAATTTCAGGGCAGGTTTAATTGTAGCAAGTGTTATTCCACTGTCTATGCTTTTTGCAGTTGCTATGATGAAATTATTTGGCGTAAGTGCAAACCTGATGAGTATGGGTGCATTGGATTTTGGTTTGATTGTGGACGGTGCAGTTATCATCGTAGAAAGTTTAACGCATAAATTCTTTCACGATTTTAAAGGACAGAAATTAGGGCAAACAAAAATGGATGAAGAAGTAACCGAAGGCAGCAGTAAGATTATGACCAGTGCAGTTTTTGGACAAATCATTATCCTGATAGTTTACATTCCCATTTTTGCATTAAGCGGCATTGAAGGCAAAATGTTTATGCCAATGGCACAAACAGTAAGTTTCGCCATCATTGGTGCAATGATTTTATCTATTACTTATGTGCCACTTATCAGCAGCCTCTTTCTCAATAAAAAAATTGCCAGCAAAGAAAACATTACCGATAAAGCAATGAAATGGTTAGTCGGCAGGTATCAACCATTTTTACAACGGATAATCAAATACAGGATACCAGTTTTAGCAACAGCCTTATTATTATTTATTGGTTCATTATTCGTCTTTAATTCTTTGGGTGGTGAATTCATCCCCGAATTAGACGAAGGCGATTTTGCCACCAACTTCACAATCAGGCAAGGCAGCAGCTTACCGCAATCAATTGAAACAGCCACACAGTTAGAAAAAATTGCAAAGCAATTTCCCGAAGTAAAAGAAGTGGTTAGCAAAATAGGCAGCAGCGAAATTCCTACCGACCCGATGCCTATTGAAAGTGGCGATATTATAATGGTGCTAAAAGATAAAAAGGAATGGACATCAGCCAAAGACAAAGAAGAACTGGCGGAAAAGATGACCGAAAAAATGAGTGCCATACCGGGCGTTAATCTTTCTTTTGAGCAACCAATTCAAATGCGGTTTAACGAATTAATTGCAGGAGTAAAATCTGATATAGCTATTAAAGTTTTCGGAAGCGATTTAGATAAACTATTTGCAAAAGGAAACGAAATAAAATCTTTGGTAAAAAATATAGATGGCTTAACAGATATTAAAGTAGAGCAAATTGTAGGTATGCCGCAGTTAGTGGTGAAATACAATCGCAGCAAAATTGCACAATATGGTTTAAGCATTGCAGATGTAAACGCAACACTTAATACTGCCTATGCTGGTGGCTATGCAGGTGTGGTGTATGAAGGAGAAAAGAAATTTGATTTGGTGGTACGCATTACCAAAGACCCTAATACCGATGCAGATGTTTTAAAATCATTACTTATCCCTTTGCCAAACGGCAGGCAAATACCATTGAGTGAAATTGCCGATGTAACTTTTAAAGCAAGCCCTGCACAAATCAGCCGTGAAGATGCTGAAAGAAGAATAGTTGTAGAAGCCAACACAAGAGGAAGGGACGTAGAAAGTGTTGTAAAAGAAATTCAGCAAACATTAGATGCAAAATTAAAATTGCCTGAAGGATATTATATAACCTATGGTGGACAATTTCAAAACTTGCAGGAAGCAAAAGGAAGGTTGCAATTAGCAGTACCTGTTTCATTATTACTCATTTTCTTTTTATTGTTTCTAACATTTCGTTCTGCAAAAGAAGCAACTATTATTTTTTCTGCAATTCCATTAGCAGCCATTGGCGGCATCATTGCATTATGGATGAGAGGAATGAATTTTAGTATTTCAGCAGGCGTTGGTTTCATCGCATTATTTGGCGTTGCCGTTTTAAATGGTATTGTATTAATCAGTTATTACAACCGGTTAAAAGAAGAAGGCGAAGAAGATGTAACGAAACGGATTTTAAAAGGCAGTGCTGCAAGGTTGCGACCTGTATTAGCCACAGCAGCAGTAGCATCATTAGGGTTCTTACCAATGGCATTTAGTTCCAGTGCGGGTGCAGAAGTTCAAAAGCCTTTGGCAACGGTTGTTATTGGCGGCTTGTTTTCTTCCACATTATTAACGCTGTTTGTGCTGCCTGTTTTATACAGTTTATTTTATTTAAAAAGGAAAAAGAAGATGAAAATAAATGCAACCGCTACAACGATATTGTTTTTAATCTTTTCGTTTATCGGCTATAATGTAAATGCTCAAACACCTACATTGACTTTACAAAATGCGTTGGATTTGGCAACTAAAAATTATCCAACAATTCAGCAAGCAAGTTTGCAAACGCAGCAGCAAAAAGCCTTAACAGGAACAGCCACTATCTTAGACCCTTTCAATATCAATACAGGTTTTGGGCAGATAAATAGTAATGTGATTGATTACAATGTTGGCGTTGCACAAGGCTTTAAATTGCCCAATGCCTATAAGGCAGAGAAAAATTTATTGAAACAAAACGTAACTGTTGCAAAATCTTATGAAGCAGTTACAAAAAATGAATTGGTACGCAATGTTTCAAATGCTTATTACAATTGGTTGTACAGTTGGCAGCAATATAATTTACTATTGCAAACCGATAGCATCTTTGCCGACTATGAAAAGTATGCAAATAAAAAATACCAAGTAGGCGAAACCAATAAATTAGAAAAAATAAATGCAACACTTCAAAGAAAAGATTTGCAATTGCAAGTAGCAAAAGCAAAAACAGAAGTTTCATTTTATTTAGCAGACTTGCAAAAGTGGATGCGTACTAATGAGCTGTACCAAGCACCAATGGAATTTACACAATTGCAATCAATTAATTTAAGTGATAGTAATTTGGTAAACAAACATCCTGTGTTGCAATTTTTGCAACAACAGCTTACCGCAAAAGAGTTAGCCATTAAAGCAGAAAAAGCAAAAGGGCAACCATCTTTCAACTTAGGAGTAAATGCACAGAGTTTGGATAAGCAAAAGCAATTTTATTATGGTAGTGTAGGTGTAAATATCCCCATATTTAAAAATGGTGTAAAGGCACGAACACAAGCCGCTAAATATGAAAGTGAAATTGCAAAAAAAGAATTGGATAAAACGCAGCAGGAAATAACCACTTTGTTTTTACAACAAAATCAATTGCAGCAGCAAAGTTTGCAACAGCTCAAATATTATCAAACAGAAGGTTTACCAATGGCTGAAAGCATTATCAACGCTGCACTACGCAGCTACAAGGCAGGGGATATTGGTTACATTGAATACATCCAAAACATAAAGGATGCTATCAAACTAAAAACCGATTATTTGGCAGCCATCAACAGCTACAATCAAACCATTATCCAACTCAACTATTTATTAAATCGCTAAAATAATTTCACGAATGAAAAATATATTTATCATCATAATCACTTTGTTTTTTGCAATTACATCTTGCAAAAACAAAGCAACAGAAACCAAAGCAGAGCCTGCAACAAAAGATACTGCTGCAAAAAAAGAAGAACCAACAGCGACAGAAGTAGAACTAACAGACGAACAAATAAAAGCTATTGATTTGCAGACAGGCAGCATTGAGCAACGTAATTTAAAATCTACTTTAAAAGTAAATGGCAAACTAACCTTACCACCACAAAATCAAGCACAGGTAAGTATTTTAACAGGAGGCATTGTAAAAACCATCAATGTAACCGAAGGCACATTCGTAAAGCAAGGGCAAACATTGGCAACCATTGTAAATAATGAAGTAATACAATTGCAACAGGATTATTTAGAAAATAAATCACAGTTGGTTTATCTGCAAGCAGAATTTAAACGCCAAAAAGAATTGCAGGAAGACCGTATTAATGCAACAAAAACTTTGCAGCAGGTACAAAACGAATTGAGCATGGCACAAGCCAAACAAAAAGGTTTGCAAACAAAACTGCAATTGCAGGGCATCAATGCAGCTAATATCAGCACAGCAAACTTTACTAATCGTATTTCAGTTACAGCACCAATCAGCGGTTTTATACACCACATCAATTTAACGATGGGAAAGTTTGCCGATGCAAATACGGTTTTATTTGACATTGTGGACAATCGTTTTCTGCATTTAGATTTAACGCTGTTTGAAAAAGATATTTCCAAAGTAAAGATTGGAGATAAAATAATGTTTACCGATGCCAATGATGTAAACCACACCCACCCGGCAACCATATTTGCGTTAAACAAATCTTTTGAAGATAACCAGCAAGCCATTTTAGCCCACGCAAAAATTGAAGGGCAAACAGAAACTTTGTTGCCTGGCATGTACGTACAGGCAAGAATACAAATTGATAACTACAAAGCAAATGCTTTGCCAGATGATGCAGTAGTAAGCAATGGCGATGAGCATTATATCTATGTAGAAACAAAGAAGAACCATTACAAACAAATACCCGTTACCAAAGGTGTAAGCGATTTAGGATATACAGAAATATTGCCGTTGGAAGAAGTGCCAGCCAATGCAAAAGTGGTAACAAAAGGAGCATACTATTTATTGTCACAGCTTACAAAAGGAAGCAGTGAAGAGTAAACGGCAGCAGGTAAACATTAACAAAGAATAAATTTACAACTATGTATTTTTACATCTCTAAAACATATAAAAATGAACAGACTAAACTGTTGGAAATGTATTGTAATGCTTGCATCCGTTTTAGGAATGGTAGCTACAATGACAGCTTAATAAAAAATACTCAACTAAAGTAAGGGGTTGCGGATAGGAATATCTGCAACCCTTTTTTATTTTATAAAATTTAAAAATCAACCGATGGCACATCACCATAAATACGATAAAAACGGCAAGCAACTTTGTTGTACCCAGCAAGAAAAAATTTATACCAATGCAGGTGCAAAACATTTATTAAAAGAAGGGCATACAGCACATGACGGACACGACCACGAACATGAAGAAGGCGATGGACATGACCACGAAAATAGCAATCAAACAACGCTGCAAATGTTTACGCCACCTATCATAAGTTTGGCTCTGTTGCTTGTTGCAATTGCGTTTGATTATTATGTAAAACCCGATTGGTTTACAGGTTGGGTACGCATTGTATGGTATGCAGTCGCTTACATACCAGTAGGTTTTCCAGTAATGAAAGAAGCCTTTGAAAGCATTCGCAAAGGCGAAATATTTTCAGAGTTTTTATTGATGTGTATTGCAACAATCGGTGCGTTTTCTATTGGCGAATATCCCGAAGGTGTGGCAGTAATGTTGTTCTATGCAATTGGCGAAGTGTTTCAAACATTGGCAGTAAAAAGAGCAAAGGCAAACATAAAAACTTTGCTTGACCAGCGTCCAGACGAGGTAACCATTTTAGAAAATAATCAACCAAAAACAGTTAAAGCTGAAGGCGTAAGCATTGGCGACATCATACAATTAAAGTCAGGTGAAAAATTAGGATTGGATGGAGAGTTGATTTCCGAAACAGCATCATTCAACACCGCAGCACTCACAGGCGAAAGCAAGCCCGACACTAAAACCAAAGGCGAAACCGTGTTGGCAGGTATGATAAACCTGAACACAGTTGCACAGGTAAAAGTTACCACCGCTTACACCGATAGTAAACTTTCGAAAATTTTAGAATTAGTACAAAACGCCACCGCACAAAAAGCACCAACTGAATTATTCATTCGCAAGTTTGCAAAAATCTACACCCCTATTGTTGTGGTATTGGCAATACTTATTTGTATAGTCCCAATGTTATTTTTAAGCGATTATGTTTTTAGAGAATGGTTATACAGGGCTTTAGTTTTCTTAGTTATCAGTTGCCCTTGTGCATTGGTAATTTCAATTCCGTTAGGATATTTTGGCGGCATTGGTGCAGCCAGTAAAAACGGAATACTATTCAAAGGCAGCAACTTTTTAGATGTTATTTCCAAAATACAAAACGTAGTGATGGATAAAACTGGCACTATGACTGAAGGCGTTTTTAAAGTACAGGAAGTAAGCATCAAACCCGAATTTAATAAAGATGAAATGCTGGCAATGGTAAATGCTTTGGAATCCCAAAGTACCCATCCCGTTGCAACAGCCATTCAACAGCACGTTGGTAATATTAACACCTCAATAAAATTAAATGCAGTAGAAGAAATAGCAGGGCATGGATTGAAAGCCGAAGTAAACGGCAAAGAGTTATTAGTAGGTAATTTTAAATTGATGGATAAATTTTCCATCAAATACGATATTGACCCATCAACGATAGTGTACACTTTAATTGCCATTGCTTACGATAAAAAATTTGCAGGCTACCTCACTATTGCAGATAGCATCAAAGAGGATGCACAAGAAGCCGTAAACAAACTGCACAGCATGAATGTAAAAACCACCATGCTTAGTGGCGATAAAGCAAGTGTTGTGAAATTTGTTGCAGATAAATTAGGAATAGATAATGCCTTTGGCGATTTATTGCCGGAAGATAAAGTAAACAAAGTAAAAGAAATTAAAGACCGAAACGAAACCGTTGCCTTTGTAGGCGATGGCGTAAACGATGCTCCGGTAGTAGCATTAAGCAATGTGGGCATTGCAATGGGTGGCTTAGGCAGCGATGCCACTATTGAAACTGCCGACGTAGTAATACAGGATGATAAGCCCAGCAAAATTGCAATGGCAATTAACATAGGGAAACAAACAAGAAAAATTGTTTGGCAAAATATTACCCTTGCATTCGCAGTAAAAGCAATCGTATTGGTGTTAGGTGCAGGTGGGCTTGCTACCATGTGGGAAGCAGTGTTTGCAGATGTTGGTGTAGCATTGTTAGCAATACTAAATGCTGTTAGAATACAGCGTATGAAGTTTGATTAAATGTGACATTATACATTCTTTACAATCTTTGCAGGGTTTGCATTTTTTCGTCAGTTTACTGCCTTACTAATAAGTTTGCTTTGTAAGTCTGTAGCCTTACTTTTTTCTTTTATTTGTCATATTATAGCCGTACATTTGTCTTTGTTTAGTCAAACTATAATATTACAAAATGAGCAAGAAATCATTACAGATACAGCAATTAAACGCTAAAATGCTGGCTTTTGCTTCTTTGCAAAAGGTAGCCCAGCCGCCTACGGGATGGATAAAGGCAATTCGTTCTGCCGTAGGCATGTCCATGCAACAATTGGGCAGTAAACTTTCTATTACAAAACAAAGTGTGCAGGATATAGAAAAAAGGGAAAAAGACGGCTCAATTTCCATTAAATCACTTAGGGAAGCAGCAAGGGTTTTAGATATGCAACTGATTTATGGTTTTGTGCCTAATGATGGTTCTTTGGAATTATTGATTGAACGGAAAGCAAAGGAACTGGCTACACAAATAGTATTACGAACTTCCAACACTATGAAATTGGAAGACCAGGAGAATACAAAAAGCAGGATAGAAAAAGCGATACAGGAAAGGGCAACCATCATTAAAAACGAAATGCCTAAAATTTTATGGGATTAAAACTGGAATACATTGACGGGCAAACCCCATTAGATGAAGATGAGAAGGAAGGGATGCTGATAGAAACCATTGCAACACGGGGTGAGTTAGACGAATTTGAACAACAGAATATTGAACAGGCTATACTATGGACATTAAGGCGTTCATTTAAAACAGAAGAAGTTTTTACAGAAGATTTTTTAAGAGGAGTACATAATAGAATGTATGGCAATGTTTGGGCATGGGCAGGAGACTTTCGTAAAACGAATAAGAATATTGGTGTGGATAAATGGCAGATACCAACAGAGTTGAGAAACTTGTTAAATGATACATTGTACTGGATGAACAACAAAACTTATTCACCCGAAGAAATTACCATTCGGTTTAAGCATCGCTTAGTAAGCATACATTGTTTTCCTAACGGTAACGGCAGGCATAGTCGACTGATGGCAGATATTATAATAGAGAAAATTTTTAAACTGCCTGTATTTACGTGGGGGGCTGCTAATTTGGTACAGCAGGGAGATACAAGAACTACTTATCTTAATGCAATACGGGCAGCAGATGCAGGAAACATAGAACCATTAATGGCTTTTGCAAGGTCTTAATCAATATACCCAATGAATTAAAAAAGAAAACAGAAAAAATAGTAATCATGCAGCAAACACTTCAATTAAATATCATCCCATTTACAGCACCGGTACATGAGGCTGAATTTGCTTTTTACAAAGCAAGGCAAGATGGGTATTTCCCGATATTCAAAAATGATTTAGAAGGTCTGCTTGACGATAAGTTTACTGCTTTAGAATTATTAGAGTTGGAAAAACTCTATACCGATTTTCAGCCAGCCAAAGAAGATGCGATTACTATAAAAATCAATTTGGCAAATACACCACGTTTTGCAAACCATTATTACAGGCATCTTATCCGCACTTACTTCAAAGGCGTTGCAGATATTATGCGGCAAAATTTTACAAGCGAAACAGAAGTATGGTTTCATAACCCCACAGCCAGCAATGCAAAATACAAAGTGTACAACCAGTTTACTTTGAAGGTGCAGCATAGCAGAGTTACAGAAGGTCCTGAATTGGTAGTGTCATTCGATGGTACAACAAAAGTGTACAACAAAAGCATAGCAGAGATACACAACTTTAAAACCGAATTATACAACTGGATAAATTGCAATGGAGAATTAAACAGGTGGAAATATCTAACAGATGAACAAAAGCTGAACCATGAAAAAAATTATCCTGTTATCAGCAATACATTAAAGCCTCACTTTGATATTGCTTTTGATATTCCCGACTTCAAAAACCGTTATCCAAAATACTACAACTACTTAAACGACTTTTACAGCACCTACCTAAATACACAAGCATTTAAAGCCATTATTCCGCTGGCAGCGGAAGGATTTTACAAACCTAACGGTTTGTTAGTACAACGCATCAACGGCACTTCAAACGAATTACAGTTTGGCAATGGTGTAGGTGTTGAGCCAAAGAGGGATTTGCGAAAACTAAAACCTTACAAGCCGGTTCCCAAACCAAACAATGTAAAATTCTTTTTCATCTATCATAAACCTGATAGGGAACATGCAGTAAAAAATATTTGGCAATACTTTTTAAATGGCTATACCGGGCAATATCCTTTTCCAAAGATGGAAGAATTTATCAGCCAGCCTTTTGAATTGGAAGATAACGGGAGTATTGCATTTGATAATATTGATGATGCAGTTACAGTAGTACAGAAAGCAATAAAAAATAAAGACAAGCAACCCGATACAAAATATTTTGCAGTGTATATCAGTCCTGTTCCTAAGTGGGAGAAAGACCCAAAACGAAACAGCATCTACCACCGCATCAAAGAAATATTATTGTACGAAGGCATTACATCACAGGTAATATTTAAAGAGAATATTGCTAAGTCAGCTTTCAATTTGTATCTACCAAATATTGAAACCGCCATCTTAGCCAAATTGGGCGGTGTTCCATGGAGGCTTAAAAGAGATACTACAAACGAATTAATTGTAGGTGTTGGTGCATTTTATTCAGTTACCCGTAAATCAAAATATGTAGGTTCGGCTTTCTGTTTTAATAATGAAGGCATCTTTAAAGGATTTGATTGTTTTGGTGCAAACGATACTGATAGCATTGCAGGTTCAATAAGAGAAGCAGTAGGCAAGTTCATCGCATCCAACTACAAAGCAACAAGGCTCATCATTCACTTTTATAAAGACCTTAGTAAAAAAGAACTCAAACCAATCATTGACACACTACATGCTTTAGGCTTACCAATTCCTGTAATAGTTGTTACCATCAATAAAACTGAAAGCAAAGAATTATTGGCATTTGATACAGACAGTGAAAAGCTGATGCCTTATAGTGGTACAATTGTAAAGGTTGCAACCAAAGAATATTTGTTATTCAATAACACACGATACGAAACAACATCAACACCAACAGACAGAGAACATCATTTTCCTGTAAAGATTTCTTTCTTTAGTTCCCAAGCCGATTTGTTGGAAGACCCTGCATTGATAAACCAACTCATTGACCAGGTGTATCAGTTCAGCAGAATGTATTGGAAAAGTGTAAGCCAGCAAAACTTACCGGTTACCATTAAATACCCTGAAATGGTTGCCGAAATATTTCCTTATTTCACACACGATAAGCTACCAGACCACGGTAAAGAAAGCCTTTGGTTTTTATAAATAAAAAACGATGAAGCTCTACATAAAAAATATGGTATGCAGCCGTTGCAAAATGGTGGTGAAAGCAGAGATTGAAAAAGCAGGCTTGCAGCCTGCATCAGTAGAATTGGGCGAAGTAGAATTAAAAGGTGAGCCAACCAAACCACAATTACAACAATTAAATACATCATTAAAAGCATTAGGCTTTGAAATGATTGATGATAAAAAAATACAGACCATCGAAAAGATTAAGAATGCCATTGTTATATTAGTGCATCATACCGACCATGAAATAAAAACAAACCTATCTGCTTACATCACTTCACAAATCCATCAGGACTATAATTATTTAAGCAACCTGTTTTCCGAAGTAGAAGGCACAACCATTGAAAAGTATTTTATTACACATAAAATAGAAAAGGTAAAAGAGTTATTAGTGTACAATGAACTAACCCTATCTCAAATTGCCGACCAGTTAGGCTACAGTAGCGTTGCTTACTTGTCTAACCAGTTTAAAAAAATAACCGGGCTAACACCATCCTACTTTAAATCGTTGAAAGAAAACAAACGTAAGAACATAGAAGAACTTTAAATCTTACAACTCTTATACAAAATTCCACAACAACAACGGCAATAGGGTAATCTAACTTTGTGTCAAAGAAAATACAATGACACATACCTATAAAGTTACCGGAATGACCTGCGGAGGTTGCGAAGCAAAAGTAAAAAGCAATTTGCTCATGCTGCCCAATGTTACAGCAGTGGAAGTTTCTAAAGAAAAGCAATCAGCAACTATCACAATGGATAAGCATATAGCCTTATCAACTTTTCAAAATGCTTTGGATAAAAAATATACCATTGATGCGGCAGAACACAGCGAAGCAGCTGAACAGGCAAAAGGTTGGTTAGCCACCTACAAACCAATTTTGCTGATTTTTGGCTACATCACCACAGTTGCTATTATTACTGCTACGCAGCATAATAGTTTTAACTGGATGCACGGAATGAACATTTTTATGGCGGGGTTCTTTCTTACATTTTCGTTCTTTAAAATGCTTGATTTAAAAGGCTTTGCCGAAAGCTATGCCATGTATGATATTGTGGCAAAAAAAGTAAAAGCGTGGGGCTTTATTTATGCCTTTATTGAATTGGCTTTAGGCATTGCTTACGCAACGGGCTTTCAGCTCTTGCTTACCAATATTGTAACATTCATAGTAATGTCAATAAGCATCATAGGTGTTTTACAAGCCATGTTCAACAAGCGTAAAATCCAATGTGCCTGTTTAGGGGCGGTTTTCAACCTGCCAATGAGTACTGTTACCATTATTGAAGATGCTTTAATGATGGCAATGAGTGCAGGTATGCTATTTGCCATAGCTTAAACGTTGATTTACACCAGTCTTTTAAATAGTAGTATCTTTATAACAGCAAAAAATGAGTAAAGCACTTTCCATACAATTAAAAGCAGCCTTCCTGCTCATCATATTCAGCCTGAATATGTTTGTAGGCTTCGCCTGTGCCGTTGGTGTGGATATGGGCTTTAATACCACTCACTACCACGAAGAAGAAGCTACAGAAGTGCATGTGCATGCAGATGGTAAGAAACACCATCACGAAAAAGCAGAAGACAAACATTCGCACAAAGGCGGCAATGATGATTGCTGCAATGATAAAGTAATAAAACTTTCACAGGCAGATAAGGCGGTTCCGCAAACCGCAAAATTATTAAGCCCGGTATTTTTTACCGCCTTTGTTGTAACATACTATAACATCAATATTTCTTACCCTTCGCAGGTAAATACTTCCAACAAATACTTTGTCCGTGGGCATCACCCACCCATTCCCGACATACGCATAGCAATCCAGAGCTTTCAGATATGATTTGATTTTATGTTTTTCAGCATGAAGGGTAATGTTATGCCCTTAACTATTGTATTCAACATAAAAATTAAATCAGAATGAAAAAGATATTTTTAATGCTTGCATTTATTGCAACAGCATTCACTCAAAACAGCTTTGCACAGGATAGCACAAAAACACAACCTGCACAATTACTAAATGCTTATTACCAGTTAAAAGATAATTTGGTAAAGAGCAACGCAACATTGGCTGCCGCCAATGCAGATGAATTGGTAAAAGCCATTAATGGCACAGATAAACAAACCGTAAATGATGATGCCAAGGCAAGCCTGTTAAAAGATGCAGGTGCAATTGCCCAATCAAAAGACATCAAGCTGCAAAGAGAAAAATTTGCAACCTTATCAAACAATATGTTTGAGTTGGCAAAAACTGTAAAGCTATCTGCCGACCCTGTTTATCAGCAATATTGCCCCATGAAAAAAGCATCATGGTTAAGCAATGATAAGGCAATAAAAAATCCTTACTATGGGAGTGCCATGCTTACCTGCGGCAGTGTAAAAGCAACTTTATAATTTATTCACTTGCTTACAGCCTTTCAGTAACTGAAGGGCTAAAGGCATTATTTAAAACAAAATCAAAATGAAAAATATAATTATTGGCATAGCAATAGCAGCCACAACTTTAGTAGCCTGCAATAGCGGCAACAATAGAAATGCAGATACAAAACAAAATGCTGAAAACAAGGACACAGCTATAGCAACCCATCCGCAGGCAACAACTGATACAGCAGTTACACAAACAGTAACCACATTTCCTGCCAAAGAAATAATTGCAGGCTACCTGCAATTAAAAAACGCTTTGGCAAAAGATAATGGCAAAGATGCAGCTACGGCAGGAAATACAATGGTTGCAACATTGGCAAAAGTGGACATGAAAGGTTTATCCAAAGAACAGATGAAAAGCTATATGGATATAGCCGATGACCTGAAAGAACATGCAGAACATATAGGAGCAAATGCAGGTAAAATAGAACACCAGAGAGAGCATTTTATAATGATGAGCAAAGACATGGCAGACCTCATAAAAAACTTTGGTAATGGCGGACAAACCTTATACAAAGATTTTTGCCCGATGGCAAATGATGGCAAAGGTGCAACATGGATAAGCGAAGTTAAAGAAATAAAAAATCCATACTTAGGCAGCAAAATGCCTGATTGCGGTTCAGTAAAAGAAACTATTAAATAGCCATGAACCGGATAAAGAAAATACTATTGGTTTTACTCATTGTATTTATTGCAATCCAGTTTATACAACCTGCCTACAATAAAAGTGAACAGGCATTACCAACAGATTTTGCAAAGGTTTTTGTTGTGCCCAATAATGTTCAAATCCTATTGCAAAATGCCTGTTACGATTGCCATAGTAATAACACAATTTACCCGTGGTATTCAAATATTCAGCCAATGGCATGGTTGATGGCAAGCCATATAAAAAACGGCAAAGCAAAATTGAATTTTAGTGATTTTGTTAGCAATAGCAACCGAAAGCAAATAAGTAAGTTGAAAGAAATTGCAAACCAAATTAAGGATGATGAAATGCCAATATCTTCTTACAAGGCAATGCACAAAAACGCAAACCTTTCCAAAGAAGAAAAATCGTTAATCATGTATTGGATGAACAAAACAGCAGACAGCCTTTCAACAGGAAATTAAAAGCAATGCGTAAAATCAAACAAATATTAATCAGCATTTTTAAAGCAATCTTTATTCGCAAAAAAGATTGTTGCAAATAAAATTATTTATATGGAACATCAACATTCAGCAAATAAAGAAAACCACGCAGTGCATGACATGAGCAATATGCAGCATGGAGCAAACCCAGCAATGGGCATGGCAGGGCATAACCATCATGCCATGATGATTGCCGATTTTAAAAAGCGGTTTTATGTAGTGCTTATCCTTACCATTCCAATTATGTTGCTATCAACCATGATACAGCATTTTATAAAAGTTGATTGGCAGTTTGCAGGTTCTCAATACATTTTGTTTGCATTATCAACCATTGTATTTTTTTATGGCGGCTTTCCGTTCTTAAAAGGATTGGTTGCCGAAGTAAAAGCTAAGAACCCCGGCATGATGTTTTTAATTGGCTTCGCCATTACAGTTGCATACATCTACAGTGTAGCAATTGTTTTTGGTTTGCAGGGCATGGACTTTTTTTGGGAGTTAGCAACTCTAATCCTTATTATGCTGTTAGGGCATTGGATAGAAATGAAATCTGTTGCAGGGGCATCAAAAGAATTAGAATTATTGGTGCAGTTAATGCCGGCAGATGCACACATGGTAATGCCCAACATGGTGCATGATGTAAAGACCGACACACTAAAAGAGAACGATATTATTTTAATAAAGCCGGGCGAAAAAGTGGCGGCAGATGGAATAATATTAGAAGGCGAAAGTTACCTCAATGAAAGTATGCTTACAGGCGAAAGCAAACCGGTACAAAAACTAAAAGGCGATAAAGTAATTGCAGGTGCAATCAACGGCAATGGCTCAATAAAAGTTACCGTTTCTCATGCTGCAAAAGATTCTTATTTATCACAGGTTATAAAGTTGGTGGACGATGCACAAAAATCAAAATCAAACACACAGTTATTAGCAGACAAAGCAGCAAAATGGCTAACCATAATTGCATTGGTTTCAGGTATTGTTACCTTTTTATATTGGTATCTCACAGGGCAATCACTTGCTTTTGCAATGGAACGTATGGTTACAGTAATTGTTATTTGTTGCCCTCATGCTTTGGGTTTGGCAGTTCCTTTAGTTGTTGCAAAATCTACAGCACTATCAGCAAAAAATGGTTTACTTATTAAGAATAGAACAGCATTTGAAAATGCAAGAAAAATCACTACTATAGTTTTTGATAAAACGGGAACATTAACCGTTGGCAAATTTGAAGTATCAAAAATAGTTTCGCTTCAAAAAGAATTTACCGAAAATGAAATCATTCGTCTGGCATCTGCATTAGAACAAAAATCAGAACATCCCATTGCAACAGGCATTTTACAAAAAATAAAAGATTTATCAATTACCATTCCTGCAACAGAAAATTTCAATGCCATCACCGGCAAAGGAGTGGAAGCAACAGTTGAAGGCAAAAAAATATTGGTGGTAAGTCCGGGATATTTAAAAGAAAACAATCTTGCAATCCCCGAAGGCTTTACTGCCAACGATACGGAAACAGTTGTATTTGTAATCGTAAACAATCAGTTGGCAGGTTACATTGCTTTGTCAGATGAAATTCGTCCTGAATCAGCCGAAGCAATCAAGACCTTAAAAGAAAACAATATCAAATCAATATTGTTAACAGGCGATAATAACAAAGTAGCAAAAAGTGTAAGCGATACTTTAGGTATGGATAGTTTCATTGCCGAAGTATTACCACATCAAAAATTAGAAAAAATAAAAGACTTGCAAAGCAAAGGCGAGTTTATTGCCATGACAGGTGATGGTGTAAACGATGCACCAGCTTTAGCAATTGCTGATGTCGGTATTGCCGTTGGTAGCGGCAGCGATATTGCAGCAGAAACCGCAGGTATTGTTTTGGTAAACAGCAACCCAAAAGATATTGTAAGCCTAATTCTATTTGGCAAAGCCACTTACCGTAAAATGATACAGAATTTAATTTGGGCTACAGGTTACAATGTTATTGCATTGCCTTTGGCAGCAGGTGTTTTATATAAGCAAGGCATTTTATTAAGTCCGGCAGCGGGTGCAGTTTTAATGACGGTTAGCACAGTTGTTGTGGCTATCAATGCAAGTATGTTATCAGTAAAAAAATAAAAAATCAATAATGAAAAAAGTAATAGCAATAATATTCCTTCTTGCATTTTATTCCCTTGCACAAGCACAGGAAATGAAAGGTATGGACATGGATAAAAAAGAAACAAAGCAACAGCCGCAGCCTGTTACCTACACCTGCCCCATGCACCCGGAAATACATGCAACAAAGCCCGGTAACTGCCCTAAGTGTGGTATGAAGTTGGTAAAGGAAAAACCAAAGCAGGTAAAACAGCAGCCTGTACAAAAACATGATGAAATGCAAATGCCCAAAGACACGACTAAGAAAAAAAGTATGGATATGGGCAATATGCAAATGGATAATATGGACAACATGCCTATACCAAAAGCAGATGTTGGAAAAATAAAAACCATTGTAAACAATACACCGCCCCGTACTGTTCGCTATGATTTATACATAGCAGATACAACCGTAACCTTTGGTAAAAAGAAAAAAAGAGCCATAGCAGTAAATGGGCAAATTCCTATGCCCACACTTACTTTTACTGAAGGCGATACAGCAGAAATTTATGTACATAACATGATGAACGAAGAAACATCATTGCATTGGCACGGATTGTTTTTACCTAATCAATACGATGGTGTACCTAACCTTACACAGATGCCAATAAAAGCACACACAACGCATTTATACAAGTTCCCTATCATACAGCATGGTACACATTGGTATCACAGCCACACAGGTTTGCAGGAGCAGATTGGTATGTATGGAATGTTCATAATGAATAAAAGAAAAGAATGGGATATACCAACCATACCCGTTTTGTTAAGTGAATGGACAGACATGAAGCCCGAAGAAGTACACCGTAGCTTACATGCAGCCACAGATTGGTTTGCCATACAAAAAGGAAGCACACAAAGCTACACAGAAGCTATACGGACAGGCAATTTCAAAACTAAAGTAACCAACGAATGGAAACGGATGAATGCAATGGATTTAACCGATGTGTACTACGATAATTTTTTAATCAATGGTAAAAACCAAAATGAGCAACCACAATTTAAAGCAGGTGATAAAGTAAGGTTGCGTATAGCAAACGGTGGTGCATCCGATTATTTTTGGCTCAAATATTCAGGTGGCAAGATTACCGTGGTAGCAACTGATGGTAACGATGTAGAGCCTGTTGAAGTTGATAGGTTGATTATTGCAGTTTCAGAAACATACGATGTAGTAGTAACCATTCCCGAAAACAAGAGTTACGAATTTTTAGTAACACCTGAAGACCGAACAAAGTCAGCATCCCTTTGGTTGGGCAGTGGCGAAAAAGTACCTGCGGTAAAAATGAGCCGTCCAAAATATTTTGCAGGCATGAAGATGATGAACGACATGATGGATATGAAAGGCAACATGATTGAAATGGAAGGAATGAAAATGCAGAACCAAATCATGGATATGAATACTGTAATGTACCCCGAAATAACCGGTGAAGAAAATCCTAAATCATCACAGAAAGAAACAACCACCCATTCAAAACATAACATGCAGATGCCCAATAATAACAGTATGCAAGGCATGAACATGGCTGCTGAAAATTCGGATATAGTTACGCTTAATTATACCATGTTGCGTTCACCCGAAAAAACAACATTGCCCCCAGGCACATTAAGAGAATTGAAATTTGATTTAACAGGAAACATGAACCGTTATGTTTGGACATTGGATAACAAAACAGTTTCTGAAAGTGATAAGATATTAATAAAGAAAGGAGAAAACCTAAGAATAGTTTTGTACAACAATAGCATGATGCGGCATCCCATGCACTTGCATGGACACGACTTTCGATTGCTAAACGGGCAAGGCGATTATGCACCCATGAAAAATATTATAGACATCATGCCAATGGAAAGAGATACTATAGAATTTGCAGCAACCGAAAGCGGAGATTGGTTTTTTCATTGCCATATTTTATACCACATGATGAGCGGAATGGGCAGGGTTTTCAGTTATGAAAATTCTCCAGCCAATCCTGAAATACCACATCCAAAACTGGCACAAAGAAAATTGTTTGCAGATGATAGAATGTTTCATTTAATGGGAAAAGTAGGTATTGAAAGTAATGGCAGCGATGGCGAAGCCATGCTTGCAAATACCCGTTGGAAACTAAGCACACTTTGGCATTTAGGCTATCACGATATGCACGGTTACGAAAGTGAAACAATGGTAGGGCGTTACTTAGGTCGTATGCAATGGTGGTTTCCGTATGTTGGTTTCGATTATCATTATAAAGTAGAAGGCGGTCCCAAAAACATTTTCGGCAACGAAGAAAAAAACTGGTTTGGGCAGTCAAGCAATAAGAATAACAGGCATACAGTAGTAGCAGGTATTGCGTACACTTTACCCATGTTGTTTGTTGCTGATTTAAGAGTAGATGGTGACGGCAAATTTCGTTTCCAGTTTGGCAGGGAAGATGTCCCAGTTACCAAACGTTTACGTTTTAGCATGATGATAAACACCGATAAAGAATACATGGCAGGGTTAAGATACATTGCCACAAAATACATTTCTGTTTCATCGCACTATGATAGCGATATGGGATTGGGTGGAGGTATTACATTCACTTATTAAAAACGATAATATTAATTTATTAAAAAACAACTAAAAAATACAAAAATGGAAAACAAAGTAAACATGCAGAAAATGCAAGGGATGAGTTATAAAAAATTCTCTTTGATGATGTTGATTTCTTTCATCATCATGTATGGTGTTATGTTTTTAAATGTTGATGAAGTTAATCATATTTATATCAGTACAACCAGAACATACATGGCTTTGCTGATGGTTTCACCAATGGCAATAGTAATGCTGCTGATGATGGGCAAAATGTACCCTAACAAAAAACTGAATACAGGTATTATGTTGGGTGCTGCCGTTTTATTTGCTCTTGTTTTAACCGGTTTAAGAACACAAACTCCAATTGGTGATGTGCAATACATGAAAGCAATGATACCGCACCATTCGTCTGCGATAATGGTCAGTAAAAATGCTAACCTTAAAGACCCTGAAGTGATAAAATTATCTGAAGGCATCATTGCTTCACAGGAAAAAGAGATTGCAGAAATGAAAGCCATTTTAGCCAGGATGGGTAAGTAGGATAATTGGTTTATATCATTCGTTTAAACTATCGAAATAATTAGGAGCTTCCCCTTTGGGTCGGGCTATCCGTTGCAAGTCCGGCACAAAGGCGAAGCACAATACCTTCACCGGGCTTTCCACTGCTATCCCTAAGCCGGGAAGAAGCGGTGTGGCAAAGCCACGAATCTATTTGCACCCACCCAGCCAACGCACAAGCACGGCTTATGCAGTGGCTAACACACAAAGCCAACCCTTCCACTGCATCTATGGTGTTGCCGCCATTTTTAACTGTCATACTTTTTGTGTGGTGTGTGCCAACGCATACAGCACATTGCTATCCTCATTCCGCTAAAGCTTCATTGCGGTAGCAAAGAGCTGTGCAACCGCAAACACACCAAACAAAAAGCCGGGCTGCCCCAAAGCCCCTTCGCAGCCCTTATGCCAGTATAAAAACTGGCGGAAGCTACTTAAACATAATGCGGCATTATAGGTTCGCTACGCATAGCCATCCCACGCTTATGCAAGCATCCCACCGCTATGGCTATCCTATAATACGCCATTATGTTAAGTATCCAACACCATAGCACTTTTTATCAAAAGTGAAGCCGTGCTTTTTGCCACAGCACCCACCCTGAAAGACCCACACACCCCAACCACCCTTTCAATGGTGCAGCAAAAAATAAAGCATGTGTTTATATATTGCCATGTGCCTGCGGTCAGTTCATTCACTGCATCTCCATTGCGTTCAGGCGTTTCGTTCATTCCGCTTTGCTCCATTCACTTCACTATCCCTCTCTCCATTTCGCCTTCGTTCATTTCACTCACCTCTGCACCGCACAGCAAAACCAATTCCCTCTCTACATTCCACAAAGCTTTTTTAATTGCTTTCCGTGTCATGGCATCCCGATAGCCAAAGCACAAAGGCAACTCTCAATCGGGATTGCTCATGCCACTACAAGCCACTATTGGTAGTTGTTCCATTCCGTTCTGTCATTGCATTTGCTTTTAACCCACCGCACAATTGAAAGCGGTATGCTTTATTTTTTTCTGCGGCATGTTTACCCCATCCAACCCTCAAAAGACAGTACAGTTCCAATTGAAATTTTATTGTGATTGATAAGCATTGGAGGAAAGGCGAAAAGGAAAAAAATAAAAATAAAAAGTGCAGCAAAGGTAGGTGGCTGGCACAGCCCCACGCTTGAAAAAAACCAAAAGACTACGGCATAATAAAAAGAGAAAAAAGGGCTACGCCTCTTTATTTTTTTCTCTTTTTACCCTTCGGGACTTATTCCGTTTCCTTTTGGTTTTTTAGCCACGCCACCTTTCAGGATGCTTTCTTTTTTTTTCTGTTTTTTTTCTTTGTCAAATTATATATGTGTTGCGTAGCGTAAGCGTAGCAGGGCAGCGGCAAAGGTTCAAAGCAGCTTACATTTTAAAGCTATCAGTATGCACAGCCCAAAGTTTCAAACGTACAGCGTAAAAAATCAAAGTACAGGTTTTGAGTTTTACATTCTTTCAAAAGGTTTAAATAGTGGCAAGCCACTTACCACACCTTGTCCAAATTCCTTTGTTTGCATTTGCAAAAATGAGGAGCAAAAGGATTTTTATTTCTGGCTGCTTTTCGGGTTGTGGAAGGCAAAGCATTTTCATCAATTCCTTACAGGTTCAGTTATCCCGTTCATTCGCATCAATGAATTTAAAAAGGAAGTTGCGGTACAAGCCGAAACGGTAAGCAAGCAACAAACCGCATACACAAATACCATCAAGCAAATAAAACTACTGGAGCAAAAGGAAATGCAGATGCTGCAAAATTTGGCACTCATAAAAGATGTGAAAAGAGCAATGATATACCGGCACATAAAAAGCAAAATGTAAGGCAGCCCGTTACATGATGATGCTTGCACATAATATAAATTTTGATATGCAAAAGTAGCATGGCGGGCAACCGCACAAAGCCAACGAAAAAAAACCAAAAGACTACGGCATAAACACAGACCCAACGCACAAGGCTATCTTTTATTCCGTTTCCTTTTGGTTTTTTTATCCGCCATGCTGTGAGAGGCATATAAAATTTATACATTATGCACAAGCATCCACGTATCAGTTCCGGCAGCCATTCAGGCATTTGTCCTTTCACTTCGGTTGCCCTTTCACAGTTCATTCCTGTTTCCCGTTTCGCTTATCAGCGTTATGTCCGCAGGGCTGCTTTCAATTGGTGTCCTTCGCCTGGCATCAGCGTTTATAATCTTCCTTGCGGTTGTTGCCTTTGGGTTCATTCCACTGGTCAGCGTTTCCTTTCAGCATTGCCCTTTTAGGGCTTTGCTAAAAAGAAAAAGCCCCACCTGAAAAGGTGAGGCAATTTCATAACTGAAAGAAAGAACATTTTTTACGCAGCTTCAACAATATTCAACACGTTGTATGAGCCATTTTTAAGCGAATACTGTATACCGTTTACTTCCTGAAAGAACTCTATCAGCAACAAGTAAAACTTAGTGCCAGTGCCAGCAGGAACGGCAGCAGGCGTAAGCGTTACAGGTGTGTTTGTTCCATCAATCGGCAAGTTCGTTACCGGGCTGTATTCAATAGCACTTATTTCATTTGTGAAATCAACATTTGCATAAGCAGCCTTTAAGCTGATATGTGTTGCCCCTGAAGGAAAAGAAATATCATTGATAGGCACGAATGCAGGAATACCGATTTCACCTGTTGCAGTTGTTACTGTAAACGGAGCAAACAACACACCGCTAAGAATTGCTTTATCATTGAAATCAAAATCTTTCAACAAAGCCAGTGCAGCAGGGTCTGCAATGCCATCAGCAACAGTACGTTCACCTCTTACAGAAGCTACATCGTAGTTTTTAATCTGTGTCATAACCTGTGTAAGACGGCTTGTAACACGGTTATCAGCAGCGTTCATCATCAAATTACGAACTGCATTGCGTAGCACTTTACCAGCAGTTGCAGAGCTTCCAAATTCACTGCCGTTTTCACGGGTACGTTGAAAATTCGGGTCATTTGCAATACGGTCAGCAGATACACCGCCTTTGGTTTTTACCAGGTGTCCATCCTGTGTTTTATAGAAGGTCAGTTCATCAAGTGTTCCTTCTATTTTTAAGATACCTTTTAGCTTTGCCATTGTTTTATATATTTAATTGTTAGTAAAAAAATTTAAGAGTTGCAGCCTTTGCAATATTTCAATCTGTTTTTATAATTATAGTGCCTGTACAGCCACGGAGGGCAAACACTATTTACACCACACACCCAAAGCCCTTTATGTTCGTTTATAGCCAACCTTTGCAGGTTTGCAAGGTTTGCATCATTGCAGTATTCTAAGTACAGCCAAGCCCATCCATTGCGTAATAAAAGGCTATCTAATGCTTTACCATCAATACGAATACTTACAAGCTGCCGTTTGTATTTATCCGTTCCTGCACTGTCAAAACTTACAGTTTTGCCAAGCAGTATTTGGCTCACTTGCTGCTTCGCAGCTTCGCCAAAATGTTGCTTCAACTCTGGTGCATCAATATTGGTTAATCTTGCAACAATGATTTTGCCTTTCACTAATAAACTGTAAGTGTCAGCATCCCACACACGAACAATTTTTGCAGTACGTTGAGCCATTGCATTTGATGCAATGACCAACAAAAAACCAATCAAAATATTTCGTGTTGCTTTCATTTGAAAACAAAAGTAGAAGCACGGTAAAGGCTTTACAAATGTGCCGTGCCATCCGTTCCGATTATGCCGCATTATTCCAACAAACACCCTTTTACCGCTCCACAAAAACGTATATCTTTGCTACATTACTTTCATATCAAAAGCATAGCAACGGTATGGATGATGTATTAAAGCGTATAATTGAAATAATGAATAGACTGTGCATTTACCCAAAAGACATTCAGGTAATCACAGGCAGAAGCGACAGGTATGGCAGAAACCTTATTAAGAAGATTAAAGACCACTTCAGTAAACAACAGCACCAGGTTGTTACAGTTGATGAGTTTTGCCAGTACATGGGCTTGCAACAAGAAGTTGTTGTAAAGCAATTGAGGTAAGCTGAAATGCTAATCTTCGCTAAAGCTGTGGTAGGGGAAAGCACACTCTAAAGACAACAACATATTTTCCTTTCTTTGTAGTGCAGTTGCACTTGTTTTATTCAATCATGTTGCCTATTTGTTGCCTAATCTTCGCAAAGCATTGATAATAAAGGGAACTATACTTTCTGTATTGGAAAGTAAAGTATTCCATTCACATAACATTTTTTCCACAAGAAATCGATCATTAAGTTTTTTTGATATTGAATTATTAAACGAATTTTTTTTTTGAAAGATTAAAATCCTTTAAATGCCGCTTTTTAATCCTGTTTTTTTGAGTCCAAACCTACGACCATGAACGAGACGTTCATTGAAAGCAAATTATGTTTTTAATGTAGGATAGAGGGCGCACTAACTAAATTGCGTAAAGTTGAGGATAATCTTTTTTCCATAGCCCAATTCTCCATCTTCTTATTTTGAAGTGTGGTTTGATAAAAGTACTAAAAGTATTCAATTGCTCTTTGGCACGATATCATAAAAAACCGTTGATAAATCATTGTAAGTTGAACAAATTAAATGGTAAAATTAATTTTCCGTCAATATTTGTGAATAAGCATGCAGAATTGCCAGATCTTTAACTTGCGGAAACACATTCCTTTTTGTTACAATGGTCGGTAAACTGGATGCAAGCCTCAATTTTTGAAGTACAAGTGGTAAACGAACTTTCAAATAATGCAGATTCAGATTTTGGTTGAAGATGATGAAAGCGATATTTTTTAGTTACAGGATCTTTGGAGAAACGTAGGATTTCAAACAGGGTTAACGTGGTAAGGGGTGGAAAAGCTGGTATCAATTTTGTAAAATAATAAGATAAATTTAATCATACTGAATTGCCGGATTTGATTTTGCACGACGGAGGTCTTTCCAAAAAATGGACGCGAAGTTCTTGAATATATTAAAGAGAATAAGCATTTAAAACAGATGCCGGTAATGATCTATGCTTTACAAAAGCATTACCTATGCTATAGAAAGAAAGAAAACTACGGCCTTATTGGAAGAATCAGAAAAAAGCAAAGTAATCTTTTTCATTTAAGCCCCCAACCTATGTGGTTGTACGACCCTGAAACCTTAAAATTTATACGGGTAAACAAAGCAGCTGTTGAACACTTTGGCTACAGCCAGGCTGAGTTTCTCCACATGAATATAATGGATATAAGGCCGCCAAGCCAATTTGCAAAAAACACCGATTTCAATTAAAAAAGCACAAAATAAAAATGATAATGCCATACACTCGAGCAGATTTAAACACTTAGAGAAAACGGCGAAATTATAACTGTTGAAATTTATAGTTTTGACCTTGTTGCAAACAATAAAATTTGCAGATCCGTCATTGCGGTAGATGTAACGGAAAGAAATGAATATGAACACAGAAATACAAAATCCATTATTAGAACTCAGGAAGAAGAACATTACGAAATAGGTGGTGAGCTTCATGACAATGTATGGCAAATACTTGCTACCAGCGTGATTACGCTTGGTATGATTAAGAAACACATAGACCTTTCTGCATTTGAATGGTACGACAATACCAGAAAGTATAATAATATGGCTTCAGATGAAATAAGAAATTTATCGCACCGGCTTTTTTTGATGATTCTAATTTTGAAGTTGCTATTGAAGTTCTATTTAATTCGTTTAATGTGGAAGGTAAATATCAGATTGATAGTCAATTTAGTGGTAACATTGCGCAAGTTGAGCTCAATCTTGATATGCAATTAAATCGTTACCATATTGTGCAGGAACAATTCCTTTGGATGCTGATGTTGCCAATAAAACCTAAACAGCCACAATTAATTTTAATACTCCGGGGCATATTTTTGCCGAAACATTTTTAATTTTTCCTTGGTATTCTCCATCAATTTGAAAATGCATTTTCCTTTTCATGTTTATGCTTATTTGGGTTGATGAAATAATTTCTATTTTTTTAGGATTAAAAATGCCAGGTCTAAAAATCATTTTCAATAGTTGCCCAACCTCTAGTTTTTTTACAATAATTACTTCAAATAAACCATCAAATAAAGATCCTTTGGGATTTATTACCGCTCCAGTGCCATATTTTGTGGCGTTTGCAAGTATCACCATAAATGCTTCTCTCTGCACTTCAACATCGTTTGTTTTTAATGCGACCTGCATTTTTTGTTTATGCAATAAAGTCTTAATTACTACAAGGGCATATCCTAATTTACCTCTCAGCCTGTTTTCATCAAAATGTTTTATAAGGAGCGCATTTAAACCTACATCGCTTAAATGAAGACAATAGTTTTTATCATTTATTTTTATCAGGTCACAACTTTTTACTTTGTTATTTAGTATTATTTTTAAAGCTTCCGCTGTATTTTCAGGTATACCAAGTTCTTTTGCCATACCATTTGCTGAGCCTGCGGGCAAAATACCAAGGGCCACATTGCTTCCTGCTACTATATTTGCAAGCATAGTTACGGTTCCGTCGCCACCTACAGCAACTACATTTTGGGGTGCTGCTTTTTTAATTTGGTCTTTAATTTGAACTACGGTAAAATTCTTTGGTAAATCGTAAATTTGGAATGTCTCTTTTTTGTCAAGGAAAAAGTCATTTATTGCCTTTCGCCATGTTGTAGCTTTATTTGTACCCGAGCTGCTGTTTACGATAAATAAAAACTGGAGCATTTTCGGCAATTGATTTTATAAAATAATATGACCAATAAGGCAACATATTTACCAGAAAAAAAAACGATTTTACAAAAAATCCAGTTAAAAGTGTTTGCATTATTCAGGTTGCACAATGGAAGTACCATAAAATTATACAAAGGGTTTGCAAATGACAAATCCTGTGCTATTTATGGTCACGCTTTTTCGCTTTCGCCGATTAAAAAAAAGCATTTCAGAAAATTTTTTCTTTATAATGCCATGGCACTTCTTAGGCTTTTTATGGTTAAACCTATTAAGGGTGCTACTGTAACATTGCAATGGAACGATAAAATATATACTGCTCTTACCGCATCTGACGGTTTTTTTAAGTTTGAATGGGATCACCACGAAACATTAGCGGCGGGCCAGTATGAAGTAGAAGTAATTCTTATAAAAAGGGGTACAACCAATATTATTAAGTCAAAAACAACTTCACATATTATTGTACCTTCTGCAACTTCTTTTTCGTTTATTTCAGATATAGATGATACTTTTTTAATTTCTCATTCTTCTAATCTTAGAAAAAGATTATTTGTACTGCTTACCGAAAATGCACGAAGTAGAAAACCCTTTGAAGGTGTGGTAGAACACTACAGGCTTCTGCACGACTTAGATGAGGAAAGTCCTGCCAGCAATGCTTTCTTTTACGTATCCAGCAGCGAATGGAATTTATATGACTATATCAAAGATTTTTTACAGGAGCACCGTTTACCTGACGGAGTATGTCTTTTAAACCAGGTAAAGACTCTATCAAAACTATTATCAACTGGCCAAAATAATCATGCAGGTAAATTTACCCGTATTGTAAAAATAATAGAGGCTTATCCTCACCAAAAATTTGTTTTGTTGGGAGATGATTCGCAAGAGGATATTGATATTTATACTTCTATTGTAGAGCACTTTCCGCACAATGTGTATTGCGTGTACATAAGGCGGGTAAGCACACCCGAAAAAGAGAATGTGCTTTTAAAACAAAAACTTATTGAAGAAAACAATGTATTATTTTGTTATTTTGCTCATAGTGAAGATGCCATCATTCATTCAAAAAAAATAGGATTAATACGTTAACTTTTGGGCT
>JBJXGJ010000218.1:0-4479 GCA_046153805.1 Ferruginibacter sp.
GCTTCGTCGTTCAATAAAATATATGTAGGGAAAGTTGGCTTGCCGGTTTTTTTATTAAATAAATAAAGCAGCGGGTGATAAGCTTTTATTAAATGAAGATGTGCCCGATCTACCAATTGTGGATGAGCGGCATTCATATCCTGCGCCAATTTTCCTTTTGCTCTTACAAAATCGTATTCGCCGGCTATATCGTGGTAGCTTTTTAGCAACGGAGCATACATACTAACTTGTTGCGTTAGTGTACGAAGTATTCTATAAATTTCTTTTGTTTCTTCGTATTCCAGTGAAAATATTTCGTTGTTTAGTTCTGTTGTTTCTTCGGGTTCAATAAAACTTGTTTTGCGGCTTTCGCTCTCGCTATGCAATACACCTTTTACCACTCTCTTTTGCTCGGCAACTACCGCCAGTACTCGCCTGCCGTTCATAAAACTCTCCTCAATATCTGCAAGAAAACCCTGTTTGTTTAACCGGGCTACAATCCTGTCAAACAGCCGGCGTAACTCTCCTCTTTTTCGGTACAGCTTCATTCTTATATCTGCGAGGGCTTCGCTTGCCTTATCTTTTACCGCACCGGTTTCATCTAGTATTTCGTCTATAATTATTTTAATATTTTTTTCGTAATAATTGTTGTTTATTATTTTTGAAAGACCGACAAAAGTTTCTCTGACTTCTACTGTGAACCATCGGAAAATATTTTCCATACTGCTCACTAGCCTACGAATTAAAATAAATTGCTCTCCGGATAGAGAAGCTCCTGGTATACCAAGTAATTTTAGGTCTCTGGAAATATTTGTTGTAAAATCGTTGGGAAAATTGCCTCCACTATCAAGTATTAACTTAAACTCATAAGCCTGTTTAAGCTCGGTTTCTATGTATTCTTTTTTAGTGTGTATGCGCAGTTCTTCTGCTTTTGCTTTTGCATATTCGGTACGACAGTGCAAAGCAAGAAGATCCTTTATTTTATCGAATTCTAATTGTTGTAAAGCTGATTCTGGAAAAAATTTCATGCTGGTGAGTGGTAAATGGAAAGTGGGTTATCTATTAAAAATCCATTTCATTTCATACTACAAAATATAACACAATAAAAGATGAATAATGGTATGCAGCAAAAGTGAGTGACATCCCTACGCTTGTTTAGGGAATGTTGAGTAAAGCTGTGTTTTAGCCTGGACAAAAAACAAAGTTTTGTCCAAAAATAAAAGCCTCTCCCCTAACCCTCTCCAAACGAGAGGAGCCACTCTCTGATACTTTGAAAACAACTTTCCATTCTCAGAAACTAAGGTCCCCCCTTCGGGGGATTTAGGGGGGGCTTAATCATCAAGTTTCAACACCGCCAAAAATGCCTCCTGTGGTACTTCTACATTTCCTATCTGCCTCATTCTTTTTTTACCTTCTTTCTGCTTCTCCAAAAGTTTACGTTTACGGCTGATATCACCACCATAACATTTTGCGGTAACATCTTTGCGCATGGCGCTAATGTTTTCTCTGGCTATCACTTTTGCGCCAATGGCCGCCTGTATTGCCACCTGAAACTGTTGCTTATCTAACAAAGTTTTTAATTTTTCGCAAAGTTTACGGCCAAATTCAGCCGAGCGGCTTCTGTGAATTAACGCACTGAGTGCGTCAACTTTTTCGCCATTTAATAAAATATCCATGCGCACGATATCTGCATCTCTAAAACCTATTGGATGATAATCGAACGACGCATAACCGCGTGTTTGAGATTTTAATTTGTCGTAGAAATCAAAAACAATTTCTGTAAGCGGCATCTCAAAAGTAAGCTCAACACGGGTTGGCGATAAATAACCCTGGTGTATTAACATACCACGCTTGCTGATGCAAAGCGTCATTATATTGCCAATATAATCTGGCTTTGTGATGATCTGTGCTTTTATATAAGGTTCTTCAATACGCTCTGTACGGCTAGGATCCGGTAAAGTACCCGGGTTATGTACTTGTATTACTTCGTTCTTAGTTGTGTAGGCTATGAAACTCACATTGGGAACGGTTGTAATAACCGTTTGGTTAAACTCGCGTTCTAAACGTTCCTGAATAATTTCCATGTGCAGCAAGCCAAGGAAACCACAGCGGAAGCCAAAGCCAAGCGCCTGAGAGGTTTCTAACTCGAACGTTAAGGAGGCATCATTTAGCTGCAATTTTTCCATACAGTCTCTCAGTTCTTCAAACTTGTCTGTATCTACCGGAAAAATTCCTGCAAATACCATTGATTTTACATCTTCGAAACCATCAATTCTTTCAGTGGTTGGGTTGGCAACACTTGTAAGTGTATCACCAACTTTTACTTCTTTCGCATTTTTGATTCCGGTAATAATGTATCCCACATCGCCACAAAAAACTTCGTCTTTTTTCTCCATTCCAAGTTTTAAAATACCCACTTCGTCGGCATGGTAAGTCTGTTCTGTACTGAAGAATTTTACTTTCTCGCCTTTTTTTAAACTTCCTGCAAAGATTCTGTAGTAAACAATTATTCCTCTGAAACTATTAAAAACACTATCAAAAATGAGTGCCTGTAATGGTGCATTTGGATCACCTTTTGGTGCAGGAATGCGCTCAATAATTGCAGCAAAAACTTCGTCTATACCGATACCTGTTTTACCACTTGCCAATACTATATCTTCTGCTTTACAGCCGATTAATTCGATAATTTCATCTGTTACTTCGGGTATCATTGCACCCTCCATATCTATTTTATTTATTACAGGAATAATCTCTAAATTATTTTCAATAGCCAGGTATAGATTACTGATCGTTTGGGCCTGTATTCCCTGTGTAGCATCTACCAACAACAACACACCTTCACAAGCCGCCAATGCACGACTTACTTCATAACTAAAATCTACGTGGCCGGGCGTATCTATAAGGTTGAGTACGTATTGTTCGCCTTTGTAAGGGTAATTTATTTGAATGGCATGGCTCTTAATTGTGATACCTTTTTCTCTTTCTAAATCCATATCATCAAGTACCTGGGCCTGCATATCTCGTTCGCCAATGGTATTTGTGCTTTGTATTAATCTATCGGCAAGGGTACTTTTTCCGTGGTCAATATGTGCAATGATGCAAAAATTTCTGATGTTCTTCATGTAAACGCTCTCCTCTTTGAATTTGAGGGACAAAAATAGCGAAAATTCTTAATGGTTAACTTGTTAAATGAGGTAATAAACCAATGCTGATCCGCTTTGCACAATCCACATTTTCCGTCGCTTCGTTTTTGTAATTCTTTTTTAAACTCATATCTGTTTTGTTGCTGCGCCGAAGCAATGGGATTATAAAAGCCTACGGTTAGACAAAAATTAGTCAAAAGTTTAATTAAAATTTGTTGTACAAAAAAGCCCTTAAGCAATTATGCTTTTGTTTAAGGGCTTTCAAAAAAGTAAATTTATTTAAACTCGGCTACCACCGAAATTTTTGGTTCTGTTGCTACTTTACCGGCAGCTATCGCCGATCCGTTAACCCCGTAATCTGAAAGCTTTACGGTAAAGTCTGTTGTAGTATTAATTGTTTTACCTGCCACTACAACTGACGAAGTGGTAGTAACAGGTTTTGTTACACCCTGCATAGTAAGCTCTCCTGTTACTGTTGCGCTGTAAGTACCATCTTTTTTAAAATTGACAGCAGCTAAATTGGTAATTTTACCCGTGAATGTTGCAGTAGGAAATTTATCCGAATCCATCCACTTTTCTCCATTAAAATGCTCCTGCATTCTTGGGTTACCAAATGTAAAACTCTTAATAACAGACTCAAAAGCGACATTGCCTGTTTTTGAATCAAGGCTAGCTATTACCGTCTTGTTTTCTGCTTTCGGCAGAGCATCAGTACTTGTTGTCGCATCAAAATTAATAGTTGCAGATGTTGTTGTTTGTTTCTTTTGTGCAAATGCAATAGTTGTTAAACCTATCGTAGCAAAAAGAATAATTGATTTTTTCATTTTATGTTGTTTTGTGTGTTAAGATTATTTGTTAATTGCACAGCGTTTAAAGCTGATAAACTCCGTTTCTAAAATTTTGCTGTAGGTGCCACCACTGCAAGATCCTTTTATAGAAACCATATCGCCTTCTTTTAATTGTGTTGCTTCTTTCATATGCTGTTGCTGAAAAGCGAAAATGATGTAGGAGTCGGTTAATGGATCCACCATTTTTACATTTACAGTCGTATCGGCAGCTTCTGTAGCTGTTACAATACCTTTAACAGTCACTATTTTTTCTGCATATTTACTATTTGCTGCGCTGTCATTTGCTTTAAACTCATTTATTAAATCTATTGCAGATACAGTAAATGATGATTTTTGGGTTGAAGTATCTTCAAACTTTTCTGTAAAAATATAATACACCGCTAACCCTCCTACAACAACTAAAATAAATGCCAATGCTAAGAATCTTTTAAGCCAAGGCTTTTTTGCTTCTGTCATTTAAAAGTCAGTTTAAGACAAATATACAATGTTTGAACATTAGTTATAAATTG
>JBJXGJ010000223.1:0-16372 GCA_046153805.1 Ferruginibacter sp.
GGTAAAGTATCGAGAAAACTATAATCGTATAAAATAAAAGAGGCCCTGTATGTAGTACCAACCATATTTTTATACATGCCCACGTTTACGCCATTTTTTCCACCAATCGCAGCATCCGTCATTGCCAATATAGTAGTTGGCACAAGCCCTAGTTTAATTCCTCGTTTAAAAATGCTTGCAGTGTAACCTGCAATATCTGTAATAACACCACCCCCAACGCCTAACAACAACCATGACTTGTCTACGTTAAATTCCAGCACTTTGTCTACTATATAATCTCTGGTCGACTGCGTTTTATTTTTTTCCGAGCCATCAACGACAATCACTTTGAAACCTTCGAATTTATTTTCATGGAGGTGAAAAACAGTTTCGTCTGTGAGTAAAATGATATTCTCTGTTGTGTATATTTCTTTTATAGATGAAAATGGAGTATTAAAGTGTGTGCGTACAATTTCGCTGGAAAAATTTGTATTTATTGTTTTCATTAAGTGTTAGCTATTTACAACTTAGATCTAGTTTTTCACATTAAAAAGGATCTTTTTATATTTAAATCATTCATTTAAATAATAGTAAAACATTTGAGTCGCTTATTAAATGATATACTATTAAACTAAAAAATCTTTATCATCAAAATACGTTATCAACAAAGTTAAAGATGCCTTACCAGAAACATTGGCGATATGTAAAAAAAAAGCCACTCCGGAAAACCGGAATGGCCATTGATTGATTTGTCAAAAGAATCTTAAATTAGTGATTAGCCTCTTCTTTCTTCATTGTATCTGAAGACGTAGTAGAAGTTGTAGTGTTTACAACAGTAGTTGTATCTGGAGTTACAACAGTAGTTGTATCTTTAGTTTCAACAGTTTCTACTGCTTTTTTCTCGTCGTTACAAGCTGTGAATGTTGCTGCGATAACTGCGATTGCAAGGAATTTTTTCATTTTGTTTGTTTGTTAAGTTTAAAATTATAATTTGATGGTTAATACGCAGACTTAAAAAAGGTAACCCAGTTATTGAAAATATTTTTTTAACAGGCACTTGGGTTACTAAACTCTTTAATTTGTATTAATAAATAAGTTGATCCTGTGAGTACATTAGAACAAGATTTAATTATCATAGAAGGAATTGCAGCAGAAGATAAAGCGTCTATAGAACAGTTGTACACACAGCACTATACGATGGTACAATCTATGGTTTTGGCAAATGCAGGCAGTAAAGATGATGCGGCTGATCTTTTTCAGGAAACGGTAATCGTTTTATACGAAAAAGTAAAAACTGGCAACTTTGAGTTACAGTGCCTGTTGAAGACTTTTTTGTATTCCGTTGCAAGAAGATTGTGGCTTAAAAAATTGCAGCAGCAACGTTTTAGTTACCAGGTAGATGGCCTCGAAGAAGTTATATCTGTTGAAGATGAGATAGAACATCATTTGAAGATTCAAAATGATTTTTCTATTATGGAAAGTGCAATGAGTAAGGTTGGAGAACCCTGTAAAAGTTTATTACAGGCCTACTACCTGCAAAAGAAACATATGAATGTAATTGCGCAGGAATTTGGATATACAAATGCAGACAACGCGAAAACGCAAAAATATAAATGCCTTGTGCGATTGAAAAAATTGTTTTTTGCACAATATAAAAACACAGAATAATGGAAGATACTTTACTTATAGATGCAGCAGAACGGTTTGTGAACGGAGAAATGTCAACCGAGGAAAAAATTTATTTTGAAGATCTCAGAAAAAATAACCCCGAACTTGACCAAGCTGTTGTAGAACAATTGTTCTTTTTAAATCAGCTTGATAATTATAGCAAGGCTAAAAGCTTCAGAAGCCTCTTATCAGATGTTGAAAATAAACTTAGTGAAGAGTCTTTTCTTAGCAGAACGGTTTCTGAACGTACTTCTAAAATAGTGCAGCTTTGGCAACGTTACAAAAAAGATATTGCAGTTGCCGCATCTATTGCTGGCCTGGTTTCTTTGCTAATTGCTACTGCAATTTCAACTGTTACCACAGGCGAAAAAACAAATATTAAGCCTTTGGTTGATAAAATTGATGACCAAGCCGAAAAAACTAGGAAAATTGAAAATAAACTAAATGAAATTGTAAAAAGTGGTGTTGTTGCACAAAAAGTTAAGCCAAGTTTTGATTCGAGATTTAGGGCTACCGGCTTTATGATTGATGCAGCAAATAATTATATTGTAACAAATGCTCATGTTATAAAAGAAGCTTCACACCATCTTATAGTAGAAAATAACTATGGTGAACAATATAACGCAAGTACCGTTTACGTAGATATTGTAAATGATATGGCTATTTTAAAAATTACGGATACGTCGTTTAAACGTCTGCCATCGTTACCCTATTCCATAAGAAAAACCGGAGCTAAATTAGGAGAGTCTATTTTTATGTTGGGTTACCCTAAACAGGAAATTGTGTATGGCGAAGGATATGTAAGCGCAAAAAATGGTTATCTGATGGATACGGTGTTTTGCCAGATTAGTACGGCGGCAAATGAAGGTAATAGTGGATCTCCCGTTATTACTAAAAATGGTGATTTGGTTGGTATCGTTACGAGCACAGAAACAAATGCGAACGGTGTGGTTTACGCTATAAAATCTGCCAATATTTACCTTGCAATTGAAGCTGTGAAAAAGATAAGAGACAACGAAAAAATTAAAATAATTTCAGCGCCTTCTCTTAAAGGACTTGATAGACCAGGGCAGGTAGAGAAAATGCAGGATTATGTATTTATGATAAAAGGCAATTAGTTGTACGTTTATCTGTAACGCGGTAAAGGTTAAAAAGAAGAAGGCTGTCTCAGCAAATACATGTTCACATTTCCTTTTAATTCACGTATCGCAAAGCTGGGTAGTACTTTCGTAGCTACTTGGGTTTTATTTTTGATGTAAAATTCTCTTTGGACAACAGCATAGCAATTTGCGTCCGTGTAGGTTTTTATCGTTGCAGACAAAATTTTAATTTCTACGTCCGCCGGCAAATACGGAGTTGTAGAAACACCTATAACCAACACTAACCTTCAATGCTTTTTTATTGTGCCATGGGTCACTTCAAGATAACAGCCTGACTTTTCTGAAATTCTTTCCGAATTTTTTTTCTTTGCAACTTCAGGTAATCCCCAACCATTTTTATTGATAACGCACGAATTTACAAGTTGGCAAAAAAAGAGATTGTCGAAAAATAGATAATGATTGTTTCCATTTTCATAGTTTTTTTGATAGCGAACTTTTTTTCAAAATTGCACAAAGTATTAAAAATCTATATTTATTTTCCTGTTAAATGTCCTAAACATTTTTTACTTGTGTATCATAAATTGAAAGTTGTAATTTTATTTATTATTTTCTCAATTTTATTTAATGGAATTTATAGATTATTACAATGTGCTTGGGTTGCAAAAAAATGCAACTGCCGATGAAATTAAAAAAGCTTATCGAAAGCTTGCTAAGCAATACCATCCAGATGCAAATCCCGATGATGCGGGTGCCAAGAAAAAGTTTCAACAAATTAATGAAGCCAATGAGGTCTTAAGTGATCCTGAAAACAGGAAAAAATTTGACAAGTATGGTAAAGACTGGCAACACAGCGAAGCCTATGAACAGCAGGCCAGGCAACAACAGCAGTATGGCCAACAGTATGGTGGGTACGACAACGAAGGTGGATTCTCAGATTTTTTCTCCTCTATGTTTGGCGGTGGCGGCAGGCGCAGCGCAGGTAAGCAAAAAGGGCAGGATATAAACGCAACCTTTCAGCTTAACCTTACGGATGTTTTTAAAACCCATCAGCAAACGATTACAGTAAATGGCAAAAATATCCGAATTACGGTTCCTGCGGGCGTAGAAAATGGACAGGTTATAAAACTGAGAGGATATGGGCAGGTAAGTCCTAACGGCGGTACTACCGGCGATTTGTTTCTGACTTTTAAAATAAATAATGATACTTTCTTTAAAAGAGTAGGCAACGATTTACAAATTACCCAGGAAATAGATCTATATACAGCTTTACTTGGGGGCGATGCTAACCTCACAACCATGCACGGAAAACTAAAATTGAAGGTAAAACCCGAGACACAAAATGGCACCAAGATTCGAGTGAAAGGCAAGGGTTTTCCTGTTTATAAACAAGATGAAACTTTTGGTGACCTGTATGTTACTTATAATGTAAAACTTCCTACCGGTTTAAGCGAAAAACAATTAGAACTTTTTGAGACTTTAAGAAAACTAAGTGAACATTAAAGATTTATCTATCATACTTTTAGTGAAGCATTTTGCTTCACTTTTTTTGCCCCCGCAAGATTTCCTACAAAGTAAATATTATTTTATTAAACAAACGCTTGATTTAATCAAACAATTGTCAAGTTTTGCATTTTAATTAAAATGTTCAACATCATATCACTGTAAGAAATCTTCACAAAATCATCTGCCTTTATTTCGAAAAATGTTATATAAAAATCACATTGCTCCTTTAACTTTTCAATACCTATTTCACTGGTACTGTCTATGGCTTCTACTTCAATGAAAGTGCCAAGGCCTTCCACGGTATCAAAATGAAATTTCACATTATCTACAAAGTAAATTCTGCGTATTTTATCAACAACAATTTTAATTCCGTGAAGTTTTAATAGTATTTTTTTCAGTGCATCATCCGGTGCATGTTTATACAGTAAAATATCTGATTGTTTTGCACCACCAATATCTTCTCTTTGATACCATATTAAAGCATTTTCAATATTGCCTTCCCGCAATTTTAGTCGCCCTTCCTGTACATTGTAATAAGTGTCTTTTTGATGGTCTTCACCAATAAATTTTGGGTTTAAAGAAAGTAACTTTTCTTCAAGTATTTTAATATTGTTACCAAGGGCTTTAAATTCGATGTTTAAATGAGTCATAATAATTTTTGATTTTTTTCTTAGAAATATCCCCACTCGAAAATTAACTTATCTGCTTGGTTTTTAAATAAGTTGAATAAGGATAAACAGATGAAATGTATCCCGCTAGACTGTGAGACCACCGAAAATCTACATTGCTGCTGTTTTGTACAAACAATGAAATTTATAAAAGCAAACCTTTTGTAAATAAAAAATCTCCTCCGAATAATGGAAGAGATTTTTTATCGAAATTAAATTTTTATTTTAATAACCCATGCCACCCATATCTGGCGCACCATGGCTATGAGGAGTTTCAGTAGCTGGTTTGTCCGCAATTACACACTCGGTGGTAAGCAACATCCCAGCAATAGAAGCAGCGTTTTCAAGTGCTACACGAGCAACTTTGGTCGGGTCAATGATACCTGCCTTAAACATAGAAGTTTCGTACTGCTCTGTTCTTGCATTGTAACCGTAATCACCTTTGCCATTTTTAATTGCTTCAACAACGATAGAACCATCAACTCCTGCGTTTGCAGTAATGATTCTTAAAGGCTCTTCAATTGCACGACGTACAATTGCCATACCAGTTGTTTCATCAGCAATTTGTCCTTTTACTTTAGGGTCTAATGCAACCAATGCACGAATGTACGCAACACCACCACCTGGTACAATTCCTTCTTCAACAGCAGCACGGGTTGCATGTAAAGCATCATCCATTCTGTCTTTCTTCTCTTTCATTTCAACCTCGGTGGTAGCACCTACATATAAGACCGCAACGCCGCCGGCCAGTTTAGCCAAACGCTCTTGTAGTTTTTCTTTGTCGTAGTCAGAAGTTGTATTTTCTACCTGTGCTTTTATTTGATTAACACGTGCAGTAATATCTTTTTTTGCACCTTTCCCTCCAACAATAGTTGTATTGTCTTTATCAATAGTTACAGATGCTGCCTGACCTAAAGTTGTCAACTCAACACCGTCTAATTTATGACCAAGCTCTTCGCTTACAACAGTTCCTGCAGTAAGGATAGCTATATCAGTCATCATTTCTTTTCTGCGATCGCCAAAGCCCGGTGCTTTTACTGCAGCCACTTTTAGCGTACCTCGCAATTTATTTACAACCAAAGTTGCCAATGCTTCTCCTTCTAAATCTTCAGCAATGATTAATAACGGACGACCACTTTGTGCAACTTTTTCAAGAATGTGAAGAATATCTTTCATGATAGATATCTTCTTATCAAAAATAAGTATGTAAGGATTTTGTAGTTCAACACTCATCTTCTCACTATTAGTAACAAAGTAAGGAGATACATATCCACGATCAAATTGCATACCCTCAACAATATCAACCGTTGTATCGGTACCTTTTGCTTCTTCAACAGTAATTACACCTTCTTTACCCACTTTTACAAAAGCTTCGGCAATTAATTTACCAATTGTTTCGTCGTTGTTAGCAGAAATTGTTGCAACCTGCTGTATTTTTTTTGCATCATTACCAACTGTTTGGCTTTGGCTGCGTAAGTTTTCAATAATTAAAGAAACTGCTTTGTCAATACCACGCTTTAGATCCATTGGGTTTGCACCTGCAGCAACCATTTTAAGACCTTCACTAATAATTGCCTGCGCCAATACAGTTGCAGTTGTAGTACCATCACCTGCGATTTCGGCAGTTTTGCTGGCTACTTCTTTTACCATTTGTGCACCCATGTTCTCAATTGGATCTTCCAATTCAATTTCTTTTGCAACAGTTACGCCATCTTTGGTTACAGCAGGTGCACCAAATTTCTTCTCAATAACTACGTTACGACCTTTTGGCCCAAGTGTTACTTTCACTGCATTTGCAAGGGTATCAACACCCTTTTTCATTTTGTTTCTTGCTTCTATGTCGAAGTAAATTATTTTGCTCATAAAAAGATTTTTAGATGTTAGTATCAAGTATCAAGACTTAATACATTTTATAAAATGTTTTTTAAAAACTATTAAACCAACAACACATTTATCTTGTGTCTTGTATCTAACAGCTTGTGTTTGGTTTAAACTATAGCCAGTATATCTGATTCTCTCATTATCAAAAAATCAGCACCTTCTATTTGTATTTCGGTACCGGCATATTTGCCATATAAAACTGTATCTCCTGCTTTTACAGTCATTGGTTCATCTACTTTACCAGGACCCGCAGCCAATACAATTCCTCTTGATGGTTTTTCTTTTGCAGTATCAGGTATGATAATTCCTCCCGCAGTTTTTTCTTCTGCTGCGGCCGCTTTTACAATAACCCTATCGTGCAGTGGCGTAATGTTTAGCTTTTTTGAAGTTGCCATAATTTGAATTGATTTTTATTAAATTGGTTAATGAATATTTTTACTTACCCTCCTTCCCTAATAATTATACCAAACGAGTTTAAAAGAAATGTTGGCAGATATATGACGGCAGAATAGCGAAGGCGCAATTTTTCTTTGCCACAAAGTCATAACAAAGTCAGTCAAATTATCGGTTTGGGTTATTTCAGGTAAACAAAAAGCACAAGCGAACAAGTTAAGACCGGTTAAATTATTAATTGCCTGGGCGGATAATCGACGCTTTCTCAATGACAATTTTAGTCATCAATATTTTTTTATTTACGGTGCTTTAGTAGCAAATAGCTTTTACCCCTTTGTGTAAATTAATAAAAATAATCTTCATGTTGATTGAGCTTTCACAAAGGAGTTTCGTACCTACTTGAGAATACCCTAAATTTTATAAAATGCTAAGCTCAAATTCCTTAATTTTGCGCCTTCAATAAAGTTTTTTTGAACCGATGTTAAGCAGAAGAAACATTAGGGTGAAGGTGATGCAGACCCTATATGCAATTGATAGTATGAGTGGCAGCGAAAAGCCGGGAGAGCCTATTGCCATTCTAAATAAAAAAATTGAGCAGAGCAAGCAGTTGTTTACTTACCTTATGTATTTTATTACAGAAACGGCGCGTTATGCAGAAACAGATGCAAACAATAAAGCCAGTAAAAATTTACCCACAGCTGCAGATCTTGCCACAAATACAAAAATAGCTGGCAACGAGTTACTTTGGAAGATAGTAGAAGATATTAGTTTTAAAGCTACGGTCAATGAAGTGAAGGCTGTCCATATTATGGACACTGATTTGCTAAAAAAAATATACCGTTCTCTTGTAGAAACACCAGAATATCTAGAATACATTGAAGAAAAATTCAGGGAAAAGAGAAGTGAAAGACGAATGTTGGAATTTATTTTTACTGACCTTTTATTGCCAAATGAAGATTTTGTAAACCACATTGAAGAGCATTTTATAAACTGGGACGATGATGCCGAAATGATGCACACATTGGTGTTGAGTTATTTAAGTAAACCCGGCCAGCAGAATTTTCAGGATTTTTTAAGTCTCGAAAAAAGAACTTTTGCAAAAGATTTATTAAATACAGTGCTGAACAAAAATGAAACGACACTTGAATTGATAAAGCCCAAATTGAAAAACTGGGATGCAGATAGAATTGCCGCTTTAGATCTTATTCTACTTCAGATGGGCGTTTCTGAATTTTTATATTTTGAAACAATTCCTACAAAAGTCACCATTAACGAGTACATCGATCTTGCAAAAGCTTACAGCACGCCACAAAGCGGGCAGTTTGTAAATGGTTTACTTGATAATATTCACAAAGAGCTGCAGCAGGAGAATAAACTTGAAAAAAGAGATTTCAAACAAAAAACTTAAAAGAATGTTTAAATACGTATTCATATCCTTTACAGCTTTATTGCTTATCAGTTGCAATGTTCGCAACAAAAAGCAAATAGAAAAAAATGATGTTCTTACAAAACAGATTCAAATACAAGACCCTACAACGGTTCAGGTTATTGATAGTGCCTATAATTTTGGTAAAGTAACGGAAGGTGAAATTGTTGAATTCAATTACAGATTTAAAAATATCGGCAACAAGCCACTTATTGTTACAAATGCATCAGCCAGCTGCGGTTGTACGGTACCTGAAAAGCCTGAGCAACCCATACAACCTGGCGAAACGGGTTTTATAAAAGTAAAATTTGATAGCAAAAACAGGGTAGGCAATGCACATAAAACTGTTACCATATCATCAAATGCGGAACCGGCATTCCCGGAACTTTCACTAAACGGAGAAGTAACAGAAAAAAATGAAAATTAATTTTAAACAAAAGGCCGGTTAAGGCCAGATAAAAATTCAAACTATGCAATTAGGTATTTTATTACAAGCAGGTGGTGGTAGTTCTTATAACCTGATCATAATGGGCGGCATGATCCTTGTATTTTATTTTTTTATGATTCGCCCGCAGGCTAAAAAAGCAAAAGACCAAAAGAAATTTGTAGCAGATATGCAAAAAGGCGATAAAATTGTTACCATTGCTGGTATACATGGCACTATCAATAAAATGAACGACGACGGTACGCTGTTGCTTGAAACCAGCCCTGGAAGCTACATTAAAATTGAAAGAAGTACAATCAGCATGGAGTGGACAGCAAATGTAAATAAGGTTGCAGCTATAGACGCAAAAAAGTAAATGGGATTTTAGATATTGAACGATAAGTTTAATATCGTCTCTAAAATAATTCTAGTTCATGGCTTTAAATTTTGAAATATTTTTCAAAGTTTAAAGCCATTTAACATTGGTTAAGATTTACAAACTAAATTTGCGAATGCTCAAAATTGGTCTTACAGGTGGAATTGGCTCAGGTAAAACAACCGTTGCCCAAATATTTGAAGTGCTTGGCATTCCTGTATATTATTCAGATGATGAAGCAAAAAAACTGATGAATAAAGATGAAAATTTAAAGTTACAAATTATTCATCATTTTGGTACCGCCAGCTATAACGACGGAATATTAAATCGTTCGTTTCTTTCAGAAGCCGTTTTCTCAGATCAAGAAAAGACAGCCTTAATCAATTCCATTATACACCCAGCCACAATTGCTGATGCAGAGAATTGGATGAATAAACAAACTGCGCCTTACGCTATAAAGGAAGCTGCACTTATATTTGAAGCCGATGCAGATAAAATGCTTGACCTTGTGGTTGGGGTTTACGCCCGGGAAGAATTGCGCATAAAAAGGGTAATGGACCGAAATAACATTTCCCTAGAAGCCGTAAAACTTCGCATGAAAAGCCAAATGGATGATGAAGTAAAGATGAGCCTTTGCGATGCTGTTATTTTAAATGATGAACAATCTTTGTTGATACCACAAGTTGTTGACTTTCACCAAAAGCTTCTGCAAAACATTGAGCGGTTGCACGGGTAAATCACGAAGAAAAAAATCGTTATGTTTTTAGACCAAATCTGCAAGTGCTCTTTTAATTTTTTCAAACCCCTTTTCAATGTTGGCGGTATTTACAGCAAATGACATTCTTATACATGTTGGTTCACCAAAAGCCTTACCTGTAACCACCGAAACATGTGCCGTATTTAAAAAATACATGCAAAGTTCATCAGCATTATTGATAACATCGCCAGCAGTGGTTTTCTTACCAAAATAAGAACTCACATTAGGAAAAATATAAAATGCACCGGGCGGAACCGTATATATAATACCGGGTATATCTTTCAAAAGCTCGATCACTTTATCTCTTCTCACTTTAAATTTCTCAACCATTTGCTGTGTAGGTGTGTGATCGCCTGTGAGTGCGGCTATGGCGGCCCGCTGTGTGATGGCACATGTAGCACTTGTAAATTGTCCCTGTAGTTTATCACAAGCCTTCACTATTGTCGCGTGTGCAGCAAGATATCCGAGCCTCCAGCCCGTCATTGCGTAACCTTTGCTGAGCCCATTTATTACTACTACCCTATCTTTTAAATAATCAAACTGGGCAATGCTTTCATGACTGCCGTCGTAATTAATAAATTCATAAATTTCGTCGCTAAGAATAAAAATGTTTGGATGTTTTTTAAACACTTCTGCCAATGCACCCAATTCCTCTTTGCTGTAAACGGCACCTGTAGGGTTACAAGGCGATGAAAACATAAAAAGTTTTGTTTTTTCTGTAATAGCTGCTTCTAATTCTGTAGCCGTTATTTTGTAACCGTTCTCAACTTTTGTATTTACAAATTTTACGGCGCCACCTGCAAGCCTTACAATTTCGCTGTAAGTAACCCAATATGGCGTAGGTATTATTACTTCATCATCCTTATCAACAATGGCAAGTACAGCGTTGGCAATACTCTGCTTTGCGCCTGTACTTACAATAATATCCTCAGGTTTGTAATCTAAATTATTATCTCTTTTAAGTTTTATACAAACAGCTTCTCGTACATCTACATAACCTGCAACAGGTGTATAATGGCTGTAATTTTCGTCGATGGCTTTTTTAGCCGCTTCTTTAATATGTAGTGGTGTATCAAAATCTGGTTCTCCAAGGCTTAAGTCCGTTATATCAATTCCTTTGGCTTTTAACTCTCTGCCCAGTTTGGCCATTTTTAAAGTTTCGGGTTCGTTAAATCTCTCAAGTAAAGACGATAAATGCATAATAACAAGCAATAGTGAGTTACAAATGTATATTTATTTATGTAAGCATTCCCTAAAAAAGCAACTCATTTTTAAGCGTAAATGATACTATTTGCTTTGATTTACATATTGATACAAAGCTTTACCAAGATTTTTAAAAAATGGTAAGCCAGTTGTTTCATAATCGTACTTATCATCGTTTAAAATATTGTCTTTATTACAATAAATAGTCGCCGAAACAAAGAAGGATCTTTTATTGTCTTTGTCATATAAGTAAGCAACGTCAGTCATTTGGCCATAAGCTACGCCAGATGTATTGTATGATAATATTGAACTTGGCAATACAGCTATTTCTCCACCGAAATACAGGTATTTTGTATAGCCGTCATATTCTGGAGCATAATACGGATATTGAGATTTACTAGGCAACATTGCCAAAAGATTTAATACAAACTGCCTGTCTGTTTCATCTATATTAAATTGTTTTCCGGCTTCCTTAAAATGTAGCGACATCATCATCCTATGCAAGTCAATTAACGAAATTCTATTTTTTTCTGACATATTCATAGGCTCGTTTACAAATTTGCTGTTTCTAAAATAACCCTTTCCTTCAAAATCTTTCCTAGCATTATGTTTTTTCGTGGCATAGGCTGATTTTTGGGTATAAATCAATTTGCCTGCACTGTCGTAAAAATAAATGGGATTTGTATGTTTGTTTTCTTCGGTTGTCAATTCAATTCCAATTCTATGCAATATTTCGGCACTTGCATAACCAAAGCTTATAAGTTGAGTATTTATATAATCCTGTCCTAAAAATTCATATAGTCTATTGCAGGCATCGTTGTCATTTACAAGCAGTGCTTTTTTTATATATTGCCCTAAGGTTGGTTTGCCATTCGGCGTGTTTGGGTCATTGTAAACAGCCGCTTGCCCATTGCGATCACTACCCGTAATCATTGTCGTATTTAATGTTATTTCAGCGTTACCAATTTCTCGTATTTTTTGGAGTGTAAGTAATACGAGGGGCAATTTTATGGCTGATGCGGGATAAAAATACTTCAAGTTTCCCTTGTTGAAAAAGTGATCTGTAAAAATTGGTTTTGTAGCTGTTGTCTTTATTTCTGTAAAAATAATTTGGATATTTGAAGTATTTTTATCTGCAACCATCCGCCTATAAAGCGCTGAATTGCTTTTTAAAATCTTTTCAAAATAAGCATCTTCGTCAGTTGCAGTTGTAACTGTGCCCGATGTTTTTACCAGCAAAGACTTGTTTTGCGTCTTTGAGGTAGGTTGGGTAGGTTGAACTGTAGTTGCTTTTTGGGGAGCTTTACAGGCGGACAAAATTAAAAACACATACGCCAATATTTGTAAGATCTGCAAAGCCTTTTTCATGTTGCAAATTTTACGTTAAATGAGCTAATTATCTAAAAAAAGCACGTAAATTCTTCTTTGGCATTTTCCCCTATCTTTGCAACTTCGTAAAAAATTAACATAGCTTATTATTAAAGTCTTTTAACATGAAACTGAAAGGTTTAGTTTGGTTTTTCACCATTGCGCTCGTATTGATATCTATCTGGGAGCTTTCGTACACATTTGTTGTTCGTAATTACGAATCGTCTGTAAAAGCACAAGCCACCCGTCTTGTAAAAAAACAGACAGCTGGTATGAATGCCGACGAAAGAGATGAGGTTATTAAGGCAAAAACACAACATATTCTTGACAGTACAAAGGAAAAAGAAATTTATCCGTTGGTAGGTACAACTTACCAGAAATGTAAGGAGTACGAATTAAACCTTGGTCTTGATTTGCAGGGTGGAATGAGTGTAACGATGGATGTAAGTTTACAAAAATTGTTAGAGTCGTTAAGTAATAACCCAAGAGATCCCGCATTATTGAGGGCTTTACAAACTGCAAATGGGCAGAAAGTAAACAGTGAAGCAAATTTTGTAGATCTTTTCTCGCAAGCTTATATTGCTCAGAATGGCTCGGGTAAACTTGCCTCCTTGTTCTCGGGTCCAAACAAAGAAGTAAAAGTTGGCGATAACGATAACACAGTGACGTCAAAAATAAAGGAAATTGGTAGAGGGGCTATTTCTCAGACTTATAAGATTCTTCAAAAGCGTATAGACAAATTTGGAGTTGCTCAACCGAACATTAATTTAGATGAAAATAAAGGGGTCATTAACGTAGAACTTGCTGGTATTACAAACCCAGAAAGAGTTCGCAAATTCTTGCAGTCATCTGCAAATCTTCAGTTTTGGAGTGTCGTGTTGTTAAAAGACCAAGAGTTTCAAAAATCATTTACGGACGCAGACAAAAGCCTTGCTAAATATTTGAAAGGTACCGATACCACTACATTAAGCGACAGTGCTAAGGCGAAAAGAGACTCAGCCGCAACTGGCATTCTTGGTTCTGTTTTGCAGTTTCCGGTCGATTCCAAAAATGGCCAATTATACGAGACACCTTATATTGGTATTGTAGCGTCGAAAGATACTTCTTTATTAAACACTTATTTAAACAACCCTGTCTTTACATCAATGCTTGGTGCTAATGTAAAAATGATGTATGGCATAGAACAAAAATCTAAAACAGGTTCTTTCTTTGAAGTTTATGCAGTTGAAAAAGTAAACGGTATAGACAAAGCACCGCTAGAAGGTGATGGCGTTGCCGAATCAAACCAAGGGTACGATGATAAAGGTCAACCTTCTATAAAAATGCAAATGACGCCCACAGGCGCAAGAACATGGGCTAATCTTACTGAAAAAAACAACGGGCGTTATGTTGCTATTTCTTTAGATGATTTGGTTTATTCTTCACCAAGGGTAAATGGTAAAATTGAAGGTGGTAATACCGAAATATCTGGAAATTTTACTGTAGAAGCTGCCCAAGATCTTGCTAACGTGCTAAAATCAGGTAAGCTTGATGCGCCTGCAAAGATTGTTCAGGAACAAATTGTTGGTGCAACCATAGGCCAGGAAGGTTTAATTGGTGGAAGAAATGCCTTCTTAATTGCATTTGCAGTAATATTTTTATTAATGATCGTTTACTACAATACGGGTGGATGGGTTGCTAATATAGCTTTGATATTAAACTTATTGTTTACCATTGGTGTACTTGCAATGTTTGGTTTTACACTAACGGCAGCTGGTATAGCCGGTCTCGTTCTTACTATTGGTTTAGCGGTAGATACCAACGTAATTATTTTTGAAAGAATTAAAGAAGAACTTACAAAAGGTAAATCATATCCTGCAGCAATAAACGAAGGTTATCGCAGATCGCTTGCACCAGTGTTAGATGCGCATATTACTTCCTTGTTAACTGCGTTTATTCTTTTATATTTCGGTCTTGGCCCTGTATTGGGTTTTGCAACTACACAGATTATTGGTATTTTATTATCTCTGTTTTGTGGAATTTTGGTGTCTAGATTAATTACAAACTTGAGGACAGACAAAAATCACCATCTAAATTATTTTACAAGCCTTTCTCGTAAAATATTTCAACACGCCAAGTATAAATTTATTGAAAAGAGAAAGTATGCTTACATTCTATCCGCAGTGGTTTTATCATTAGGTATTGCCTCTTTTTTCCATGGTTTTAACGAAGGAGTAGAGTTTAAGGGTGGTAGAAGTTATACCGTAAAATTTGATAAATCCTTAAAAAATTCTGATATTCAGGAAGATTTAGCAAAATCGTTTGATGGAGAATTTCCTGTGATAAAAACAGTGGGTGATAATCGACATTTGAATATTACAACCTCGTATTTAATTGGGCAGGAAAATGTTGACTCGTTAGTAAAAACGAAATTGTACGAAGGACTTAAAAAGGTTTTGCCTGCTAATTTGACCTATGGGCAGTTCGAAAAAAATAACATTCAAGGTTATTCTACCGTACAGCCATCAATATCTGATGATTTAAAGCGTGGTGCTATAAAGGCGACGATATTTGCGATGTTGGCCATCTTTATTTATATCTTTATTCGTTTCCGGGACTGGAGATATTCTGCCGGAACTATTATTACCCTAATACATGACGTATTGGTAACATTAGCTGTATTTTCTTTCTTAAAAGATATCGTTCCTTTCCCATTAGAAATAGACCAGCACTTTATTGCAGCTGTGCTTACCGTTATTGGTTTCTCAATGAATGATACTGTAATTGTATTTGATAGAATTCGTGAATACAGCAGAGATATGAAAGGCGAAACAAAAACAAATATTATAAACCGTGCTATCAACGATACACTAAGTCGTACAATAATGACCTCTTTAACGGTATTTTTAACACTACTTATCTTATTTATATTCGGTAGTGAAGTAACAAAAGGGTTTGCATTTGCTATGATGATCGGTGTTATAACAGGTACCTACTCATCCATATTTGTAGGTGCACCAATATTAGTAGATTTTGCAAAAGACAAACCGCTTGGCGCAGCAGCAGAAATTGTAACTAAAAAGAAAGTAAAAGCTCCTGAACTATAATGGAAGTTTTATATAAGACAAAAAAGTCCGCTGAAATTTTCAGCGGACTTTTTTGTATCGCAAATATTGTTGAAAAACTGCTAAACTGCGAAACTTGTTCCACAACCGCAAGTACTGCTGGCATTTGGATTTTTAAAAGTAAACCCACGGGAATTTAAGCCGCCCTCCCACTCTATTTCCATACCAAAAAGATAGATGCTTTGAGAATTGTCAATCATAAAGTTGACCCCATCTTTCTCATAAAGGGCATCATTTTCTTTTCTGTTATCAAAATCCAATACATAAGTCATGCCGCTGCACCCACCACCTTTTACGCCTATTCTCAGCATTTTTGATGTATCAAAGCCTGGCTCAGTCATTAATCGTTTTACTTCGCTAATGGCTGCATCAGTTAAATTAATCGGATTTTTTATGATTTGTTCCATGTTGTTTATTTTTAAATGTAAAATTACGAATTATCAAAAAACAGCGTATCACAAATTTGACATAATATGTACTGCTCTTTACTTAATAAAAAATCCCCTCGGCATAAACCGAAGG
>JBJXGJ010000237.1:0-10069 GCA_046153805.1 Ferruginibacter sp.
AAATGTCGGTACCGCTCAAAAGAAGGCAGTGGTACGATGGTATTTTTAGAGAAATGGAAAATATTCAACTGCCATTAAGTCTTACCGGTTAGGATATCGGAAGTTCTATTGCAAAATCTGGGATAAATAAATGTCGTAAAAAAGAAGCCCCTGCAAATGAATGCAGGGGCTTATGTATAACAAAAAAAACACTTTTACAAATGCGTTGATGCATAGGCAGCTTCTTCTACCCTACCGCCACCGATAAATCTCTTACAATAGTAAGTTTCATTTAAACTGCTAATCGTAACTCCATTGCTGCAGCTGGAATGTACAAAGTAACTTTCACCAAGGTAAACACCTACGTGACTTACCCCACCGCGAGTATTAAAAAATACAAGATCACCTTCCAACATATCATCTTTATCCAGCTTTGAGCAAACTGCATATTGTTCACGTGCGGTTCTTGGTAAGGCAAAACCGAAAACAGAACCCATTAAAAGACCTGTAAAACTGCTGCAGTCAATTCCTTTTTTTGTTGTGCCACCATAACGGTATTTAGTGCCCCACCACTCATCTATAAACCCGATGAGGGAGACATTTGTAACGAGTTCTACATTCCTGTTAAGTATTTGAGCATATTTAAACTGTAAACTGCTGCAAAATTCTGTAGCTATTGCAACAGGCTTCATTATCTTTTTTGTAAACGACACCACCGAGGCTTTACACCGGGAAGGCTTCGCTTCAGCCGGAATGTAAACGATACCTTCTCCCAATGGAGTAAATTCGTTAACATCATTTATTTTTCTCTGGGCTAATGCTTTTTGTGAAGTAACTGTAAAAACGCTCAGCGCAACAGAAACAAACAGTAAGTTTTTCATACGTAAAATATTGTTTTACACGTATAAGACTATCTACTTTGTTATTTGTGCTTCTATATAATTCTTTGCTAATCTATTGGTTAAAATCCGAGCTTAAAATCTTGTCCTACAACAATTAATAATTAAATTTTTTTGTCACGAATTGCAAACATAGTGGTACAAATCTACAATTACAAATAAACCGGGGAAAAATATACTCAAGCCGTAAACCTTTGGCATACTCATAACGAGAATTAACAAAAATTAACTTGTAAAAAAAAGCAGGATAAAGTAACTGCGGGCTAGGAAATAGCGATTTGGAAACTTGTGGAAAACCATTTTGAAACTCCTTTTTTAAAAGTCGATATTTGTATTTTAGCAACATTTCCTTAAGGCATTCCCTATGAATTTTTCTCATTTACATGTGCACACACAATTTTCCTTATTAGATGGTGCAGCATCTATAAAGAACCTATATAAAAAAGCTATTTCGGATGGAATGCCTGCCATTGCTATCAGTGATCATGGAAATATGTTTGGGGCGTTTGAATTTGTAAAAGAGGCATACAAACATAAAAACGATGATGGCACTTTAAAAGTAAAACCAATTGTAGGTTGCGAATTTTACATTACTACTGACAGAACCAGAAAGAGCTTTAGTAAAGAAGAAAAAGATCCACGCCATCACCAGATATTACTTGCAAAAAATGACGTAGGATACAAAAATTTAGTAAAACTTACATCGCTCGGCTATATAGAAGGGATGTACAGCAAGTACCCGAGAATTGATAAACAGCTCATTCATAAATACCACGAGGGACTTATTGCAACTACCTGTTGCCTTGGTGCGCTTGTGCCACAAACCATTCTAAAAAAAGGCGAAGCAGAGGGAGAAAATGAATTTAAGTGGTGGCTAAATATATTTCAGGAAGATTATTACGTTGAATTACAGCGGCATGGCATTCCTGACCAGGATAAAGTAAACGCCGTACTATTAAAATTTGCAAAAAAGTATAATGTAAAAGTCATAGCAAGTAACGACAGCCATTATGTAGAACAAGAAGATTTTAATGCGCATGATATTTTACTTTGCATAAACACCGGCGAAAAGCAAACTACACCAGCTATGCGGGAGTTTAGTGATGATGATGTTATTACTAAAAATAAAAGGTTTGCGTTTCCCAACGACCAGTTCTTTTTAAAGTCGCAAAAGCAGATGATTGAAGTGTTTCATGATCTGCCTGAGGCAATTGATAACACAAATGAAATTGTGAGCAAAGTAGATTTGCTGGATCTTAAGAGAGATATACTTCTGCCCCACTTTACGGTGCCTGCAAACTTTAAAAGCCAGGATGAATACCTGGAAAATCTTACCTGGACGGGGGCAAAAAATCGATATCAGATACTTACACCCACCACCGAAGAAAGAATACAGTTTGAATTAGGGGTCATAAGGGAAATGGGATTTGCAGGTTACTTTTTAATTGTGAGCGATTTTATAAGAGCAGGCCGAGAAATAGGGGTTTTTATTGGCCCAGGAAGAGGTTCTGCGGCCGGAAGCGTGGTGGCGTATTGCATTGGAATTACCAATATTGACCCGATAAAATACAACCTTCTTTTTGAGCGCTTCTTAAACCCCGAGCGTAAATCGATGCCGGATATAGACACGGATTTTGACGATGAAGGCAGACAGAAAGTTATAGATTATGTAGTAGACAAATATGGTAAAAACCAGGTTGCTCAAATTATTACGTATGGTACCATGGCTGCCAAAAGCAGTATTGCTGATGTTGCGAGGGTAATGGATTTGCCTTTGCAGCAAAGCCGTGCATTATCTAGCTTAGTACCAGAGAGACCAGGAATGAATTTAAAGAGATTACTAACAGCGCCCATCACCACTAAAGAAGCTGCCAAAGGTGGAGAAAAGTCTTTAGAAGAAAAGGAACAACTTCAACCTGATGATGTTGAAAAAATAAAAAAACTGAGGGAATTTTACAATGGTACAGACGAGCTGGCAAAAGTGTTGCACGAAGCTGAGAAACTGGAAGGTTCCGTTCGAAACACAGGCATACATGCATCTGCCATCATTATTGCACCAAAAGATCTTACGGAGTTATTGCCGGTAGCAACCTCTAAAGAATCTGAATTGTGGCTCACCCAAATTGAAGGAAATTCTATAGAGGAAGCAGGTGTAATTAAAATGGATTTTCTTGGGTTAAAAACTTTGAGCATTTTAAAAACGGCATTAGCACTTATTAAACAACACCATGGCATTACCATAGAGATTGATAATATTTCGCTCGAGGATGATAAGACTTATAACCTTTACAGGCAGGCAGATACGAATGCAACATTTCAGTTTGAAAGCCCCGGCATGCAAAAATATTTGCGTGAATTAAAACCCGATAAATTCGGCGACCTTATCGCCATGAATGCGCTATACCGCCCTGGACCAATGGCTTATATTCCAAACTTTATTGCTCGTAAAAACGGCAAACAGGAAGTTACCTATGACCTGCCTGAAATGCAGGAGCACCTGGAAGAAACTTATGGAATCACCGTTTACCAGGAACAGGTAATGTTGCTTTCTCAAAAGCTGGGTGGCTTTTCTAAAGGGCAGGCAGATATTTTACGAAAAGCCATGGGAAAGAAAGACCGTAAAACGCTGGACAAAATGAAAGGCGATTTTATAAACGGTGCTACAACAAAAGGCCATCCTGCAAAAACGCTTGAAAAGATATGGACAGACTGGGAAGCATTTGCGCAATATGCATTTAACAAATCTCACTCGGTTTGTTATGCCTTTGTTGCTTACCAAACCGGTTATTTAAAAGCCCACTACCCTGCTGAATATATGGCGGCAGTACTTAACCATGCAGGAAGCATTGAAAAGATAACTTTCAATATGGAGGAATGTAAAAGAATGGGGCTGAAAGTATTGGGACCAGATATTAATGAATCGAACAATGGCTTTGCAGTGAACGAAGCAGGAGAGATAAGATTCGGTTTTAGCGGTATGAAAGGGGTTGGAGAAAATGCCATAGAAAATATTGTAGAAGAACGACAAAAACATGGAAAATACAAAGATGTTTTTGATGTAGTGAGGAGAGTCAATTTGAGAGCAGTAAGTAAAAAAACGCTGGAGAGTTTAATATATAGCGGTGCATTTGATTGTTTTAGAGATATGCACAGAGCGCAATACTTTTTTACAGCACCGGGTGATGTGGCTTCTTTGGATAAGATTGTAAAATTTGGATCCGTTTTTCAGTCACAGGCCGCAGGCTCCGCCAATACACTCTTTGGAGATTTGCAAATGCCGGATATTGTGCCGCCAAAACTTGCACAATGCGCTCCATGGCAACTTGTAGAGAAACTAAACTTTGAGAAAGATGTTACCGGTATGTACATGAGTGGGCATCCGCTTGATGATTTTAAATTTGAATTGACACACTATGGCATTAGCTCCCTCGGTGAATTTTTAGAGATAAAAAATGCCGTAGATGTTATTCCACCTACTCGGGTATTTAGGCTTGCGGGTCTTGTAACAGATGGGCAACACAGGGTTACAAAAACAGGAAAAAGCTTTGGCATTATGCATATAGAGGACTTTAGCGGTAAATGTGACTTTGCAATGTTTAGCGAAGACTATGTAAAATTTAGTAAATATTTAGAGAAAGGTACCATTGTTTTGTTGGAAGGTGGTTTTAAGCAACGTTATAACAGTGACAATTATGAATTCAAAATAAACAAACTGCATTTATTGGAAACTGTAAAATCTACGCTTACAAAAGAAGTAAAAATAGAAATACAGCCAGAAGATGTTAAGGAAGAAATGATTCATTTTCTTGAAACAAATGTAAAGGAGCACCCCGGCAAAACCACCCTTAAATTTGTAATAAAAGATTTTGAAGACAAGTTGAAAATAGGATTATACACACTGGAAAAAAGTTTTACAATGAATGATGATATGGCTTTTTATCTTAATAAAAGAACAGATATTGGCGTAAGTGTACTGACAGCCTAGCAGAAATTTTTATTCAATTAGGCTTATCCTCCTATTGTGGATATGTCATTTGTACATAAAAAAATAATGGAATTAGATTTGTAATAGAATTTAATAACGGCAAGAAGCTCTTGCTAAATAATAAACTAAAATTTTTATAGTATGGCATTAGAATTCACAGATTCAAATTTTAAAACAGAAGTACTTGATTCAGATAAATTAACGGTTGTAGATTTTTGGGCAGAGTGGTGTGGTCCTTGCCGTGCGATAGGTCCGGTTATTGCCGAGCTTGCAAAAGAATACGAAGGCGTAATTAATGTAGGTAAACTAAACGTAGATCAAAACCCGCAGATATCTACCAATTATGGTATAACAAGTATACCGGCAATTTTATTTTTAAAAAACGGTGAAGTTGTAGATAAGCTAGTTGGTGCGCAACCTAAGGCTAATTTTGTAAAAAAGATAGAAGCTTTAAAATAATCTAGTATAGAAGATAAAAACGCCGCTTTTAATAAGGCGGCTTTTTTTGTTAATGTTTTAAGGGTAGCACCTCCTCTTGGGCGTGTTTGTATTTAAAGATTAAAAGAAACAACACAAGTATAATTCCCGCATATCCGGCAAAACTAAACCAGATGCTTTGCCAATCTTTAACACCCACATTATTAATAGTAGTAGTAAAATAATCTACTATTTTACCGGCGAAGATACCACCAAATATCGCCCCAAGTCCGTTCGTCATCAACATAAATAAGCCCTGGGCACTGGCACGTATTTTACTGTCTGTTTGCTTTTCTACATACAAAGAACCCGATATGTTGAAGAAGTCAAAGGCCATTCCATAAACGATCATAGACATTATTAAGAATATAAAACCGGAACCTGGGTTACCAATCCCAAACAGTGCAAATCGCAATACCCAGGCTGAAAGACTGATAAGCATTACTTTTTTTATACCGTACCGTTTCAATACAAACGGGATTGTTAATATAAAGAGGGTTTCAGAAATTTGAGAAAGCGAAATCATAATATTGGAATGCTTTACTGCAAAGGCATTTTTATAAGCGTCAACTCCACCAAAGTCCAGTAAGAAAGAAGTACCAAACATATTTGTTATTTGCAAGGCAGCTCCTATGAGCATAGCAAATAGAAAAAACACAGCCATCTTTTTATCTTTAAATAGAACAAAAGCATCTAATCCCAATACTTTTGAAAGACTCTTTTTTTCGGTGCTTTTACTAATTTCACAGGCAGGCAGCGTAAAACAAAACATAGCGGTAGCAACCTCAGCTACTGCTGCAAAATTAAACTGCTTGTTATTTCCTGTCCACCCTAACAAGTCAACCGACCACTCTGCAACTATAAACCCTACCGTACCCCAAACTCTTATTGGAGCAAAACTTTTTTGAACATCAAAATTATTTTTAGAGAGCAAAGTGTAAGAAACAGAGTTGCTTAAAGCAATGGTCGGCATATAAAAACAACTGGTAAAAAATATTGCATAATACAAATCGTTTGCGTTGGTAAGTGTACCCGCATAGTACAAACAACCACCGGCAAGTAAATGGCATAAACCCAATACTATTTCAGCCCGTAAATATTTATCAGCAATTATGCCCATCAGTGCGGGCATAAATAAACTTGCCCAGCCCATTGTACCATATGTGGCACCTACCAAGCTTCCACGCACACTCATATCGCCTGGTAGCGTAAACATATAGCCCCCGAGCGATATTAACCAAATGCCCCACACGAAGAATTGAAGAAAATTCATTGTTATCAGCCGAAAATTTAGACTCATCTTGTATTTTTTATAAAAGTTGGTTTTGATTCTTTTTGAAATGGTAAGTTATCAAAATATTATGTTCTTCTGCAAATCTATTTTCTATTTTATTGCTTCATTCTCTTGCAAGTCGTTTTGTAAATTATAAAGCGACAAGACTTTAATTGCATGAAACCTTTAGCAAATTACTTCTCGTTAAATTACCTAAATCGAATGTATTGATAAGTTAATAGCCTCATAGTTTCGTAATTTTACAAAAATAAAAAAGATGAATACTTCTATAGATACAGTAATCAATTTTACTTCCGATGACGATTTAAAAACTGTGGCTGTAAAGGTTAAGAACGGAGAAAGAATTTCGGATGAAGAATGTCTTGTACTTTTTGAAAAAGCGGATCTTCCTTTTGTTGCTTCTCTAGCTAATTTTATAAGAGAAAAATTACATGGAGATAGAACCTATTTCAACAGAAATTTTCATATAGAGCCTACAAATGTTTGTGTTTTTAGCTGCAAATTTTGCTCCTATTCCCGTTTATATGCCAATAAAGAAGAAGGTTGGGAATTGAGTATAGACCAAATGCTTGATATTGTGAAAAGTTACGACGGCAAGCCAATTACCGAAGTGCATATTGTAGGTGGCGTGCACCCAAAAATGAACATGGCTTATTTTATAGAATTGATACAAAAAATACATACTCACAGGCCAGATCTGCATGTAAAAGGTTTTACTGCTGTAGAATTAGATTACATGTTTCGCAAGGCAAAGCTTTCGGTAGAAGAAGGAATGCAGGCACTTAAAGATGCAGGTTTACAATCTTTACCGGGTGGTGGCGCAGAAATTTTTCACGAAGATGTAAGAAAAGAAATTGCAGGAGATAAAGTAAACGGCGAAGGGTGGCTGCATATACATGAAGTAGCGCACAACCTTGGCATGCACAGCAATGCCACCATGTTGTACGGACATATTGAAAACTTTGAACACAGAATTGACCACATGCGCAAGCTGAGAGATTTACAGGATAAAACAAAAGGCTTCAACACATTTATACCGCTAAAATTTAGGAATAGCAACAACGATATGAGTTATGTGGCAGAAAGCACCGTAACAGAAGATATGCGCATGTATGCAATTGCAAGAATTTATCTTGATAATTTCTCCCATTTAAAAGCATACTGGCCAATGCTTGGCAGGCAAAATGCACAGCTTACTTTATCATTCGGCGTAAATGATATTGACGGCACAATTGATGATACGACCAAAATATACAGCATGGCGGGCAGTGAAGAACAAACACCTACCATGACAACCGAAGATCTAGTTACGCTCATTAAGCAGGTAAAAAGAACTCCCATAGAGAGAGATACTTTATACAACCAAATAAAGGATTACAGTATGTCGGCCTAAGCAATCTCTCTTTTTTTTATTGTTGATTTTATATTGCAAACACATCATGTTATTAAAGCTCATTTAGGGTAGAACACAGCCGGAATGAATTGTTAAGCCGGTTCCAAATTGATGGTAATATTTATAGTTTTAGTGGATAAAATCTTGTTTTCAACTCATTTCAAAATCGTGTAGGAAACTGTAGCCCAATTTTTGAACTGCCCCAATGTATATTCTTTGTTGAAAGATTATTTTACGTGGCCGTTGTTGTTAAATTTATTATCCTCAATTTTAGCATTCACAATATATAATCCGTTTATTTTGATTTTAGCAGCAATAGATATTGGAAGCAATGCAGCACGTCTGCTTATAAATGATGTACAAAAAGTAAAAGATGGTAAAACGGTATTTAATAAACTTAATTTAGTAAGGGTTCCGCTTAGGCTTGGCTTTGATGTATTTGGCAGTAAGGTAATTTCTCCCGAAAAGGAAATCATGTTGGTTGAAACCATGAAATCGTTCAGGCATTTAATGAATGCCTACAAGGTAGAAGCATTAAAAGCCTGCGCCACAAGTGCTATGAGAGATGCAACCAATGCCAAAGAGATAATAGCAACCGTGCAAAAAGAAGCGGGTATTTTAATAGAAGTGATTGATGGTGATATGGAAGCCAATCTTATTTATGAAAACCATGTGGCAGAAAATATGGACAGCAACCATAGCTATATGTACATTGATGTTGGTGGGGGAAGCACGGAAATTTCGTTTTTTAGCAACGGCATTTTAATTTATAAAAAGTCTTTTAACATTGGTACGATTCGCGTCTTAAAAAACATGGTAACAACTGCACATTGGGAAGAATTAAAGAATACGATTAAAGCTGTTACAAAAGACCAGAAAGCTGTAGTGGCAATTGGCAGTGGCGGCAACATAAACAAAGTTTTTAGTTTGAGTAAACGCAAAGAAGGAAGACCTTTACAGGTGGAACTTTTAAAAGAATACCTTGATGAGTTAGAGCCAATGTCAATAAAGCAACGTATAGCAAAATATGAGTTTAGAGATGACCGTGCAGATGTGATTGTACCCGCCTTACAGATTTATGTAAACGCTATGCGTTGGGCAGGTGCACAGGAAATTTACGTACCTAAAATTGGCTTGGCCGATGGACTAATACAGCATTTATGGGAAGAAGTAAAGTAGTATTGAGATATTAGTATTTAGATATGGGTATTGGGATGTTAGTTCTCATACTTTAATTCACAAATAGAATTTGCATTTTTTGCTAAATATTATTCGTTTACAACTCAGACAACTATAACTTTTAATTGGCAGTTGGCTTTTACAAAACAATAATTAAAGATTATGATTTAACGGCATTAAAACTTCATCATTCATGCGGTATGTAACTTTTATTTTTTTTATATTTCATTTTTCGAGCAGCGCCCAAACAAATTCCACAATAAGTAAGACAAAGTTTAATAAGTTTATTGAAAAGCCAAGTATTGAATGGGCCATCTACCACAACGATAAGCTGCAAACTGACAGTCCTGATTTAAAAAACATACTTCTTACGAAAGCGAAGGAGAAAAAAATAAAGATTTTCGCTCCAATGGGATTTTTAACTCAGGATGAAAAAACCATTAATTACATAAATTATGATGATATAAAAAATAGAACCGATGATGTGATAATTAACGGGCCTTTAGGTGAAGCTTCTATTTATAAAAAACAAACTGAAATACCTGAATTAGAACCCAAAGGACTGATGAACCTGAATCAAATTTTATTTGTAGAAGAAGGAAAATTATTTTCTAACGTGAATAGAGTCAGTCCAATAATACAAATTATAACTCCTAGCGGTATTTATTTGGGCAATGCCGAATATTTTTCCACCGCCTTAAATACCAATCCTCGAGCACAAAAATCTAAAAAGGATAAAATTATTTTCCTAAAAAGTACCAGCACTACCATTGCTATTGATTCAATTAATAAAAATGACAGACTCAAAGAAACTTTTGGCCACAATTTAATTGAAACCCTTTGGCCTCACATCGTTTCTAATA
>JBJXGJ010000242.1:0-8525 GCA_046153805.1 Ferruginibacter sp.
TATTACTACAATAGTAGCACCTGCCGCAGAGGCACAATTACCAGTAGTAGCTGTAAAAATTACATCGTAATTTCCTGCCGCAGCCGAAGTTACATTTGGTATGGTTGGGTTTTGAAGGATACTCGTAAAGCCGTTTGGACCTGTCCATGCAAAGGTCATTGCACCTGTTGTAGTTGTTGCCGCATTCAGCGTAAGTGTATTGTTGGTACATATAGGGCTGTTGCTGGAAACCGTAGGCGTATTCGGCGTTTGGTTTACTACCACATTTACTGTAGCTGCGGCAGAAGCACAACCTGCAATGCTGACAACTACGGAATAATTACCGCTGTTTGCTACTGTTGAATTTGGTATAACAGGGTTTTGACTCGTACTCGTATAAGCACCCGGGCCCGTCCATAAATAGGTAGCTGCACCAGTACTTGTTGTACTTGCAAAAAGATTAATAGAGTTACCACTGCACACAGGCGCAACCGCAGGCACAACAGGGGTTGCAGGTGGGTTAGTACCAGATAAAGTAATAGGGCCAACCATGTTTGAAATACAACCGGCAAGTGTAACAGTAAGATTATCATAAGTGCCTGGCGTAAGATTTGGTATGGTTAAAACACCAGTACCATTTGACGTAATAGAAATTGGAGTTTGAGCAATGGTATTTTTTGTATAATTAACTAGGTAAACTGTGTTGGAAATTAACCCGTTTAAATTTATACTACCTGTGGCTGAACTACAACTAGATGGGTTTGTTGCAGTACCCAAAGTTATTACTGGTACCGGTTTTATTTGCACAACAATGCTTTGCGGAAATGATGCGCATGCCTGTCCATTTGTAGTAGCAGTTGCAATAACAGTATATGTTCCACTACTATTTGTTTGTGCATTTACTATTATAGGATTTTGAATTGCACTTGCAAAACCCGTTGTACCCGTCCATGCGTAGGTAATCGCCCCCGTTGTAATTGTGTTTGAAAATAAATTTAAATTATTGTTAGCACAAATAGGTGCATTACTACTTGCCGTTGGCAATATAGGTGTAGGGTTTACAACCACTGAAACCATTGCTGCCAATGAAGTACAGCCATTTAAAGATGCAGTTACAAAATAATTTCCACTGTTTGCGACAGCAGCATTTATTATTGTAGGATTTTGCATATTACTTGTAAATCCTGCAGGTCCACTCCACGAATAATTCACACCCGAAGTTGTAGATGATGCTGTAAAACTTATTGCACTTCTACTGCATAATGGGCTATTACTACCTACCGTTGGTGTAGCAGGTTGTGATGGATCTGCTAATACAAATGGACCAACTTCATTAGATGGGCAACCATTTGCAACAACATACACGTTTGTGTAAGTACCAGATGATAACCCGTTTATAATAATGACTCCGGAAAAATTAGCCAACATGACAGTTGTAATGGGCGTTCCATTTTTTATATAGCCTACACTATAGGACGATAAGGGGGTTAGTCCTGAAATGGTAATTCTTCCATTTGTAAAACCACACACTGAAGGGCTAGTGCTTGTTGCAGTGATGACAGGGATAGGATTTACAGTTACATTAATTGTTGCCCTTGTGCCTTCGCAATTGTATGTGCCCGATAGCTGGCTTACATAGTAAGTTTTTGTACCAACTACAGCGGTTGATGGTATGATTGGTGTAGTACTTCCCACGCCACCTGAAGGTGTTGTATACCACAAAAGTGTATTGCCTGCCGCCCCAGTTGCCATAAGAGGAAGAGCCGTTGCATTTTTACAGTAAGAAACTGGGGTTGTCACCGTAGGTAATGCAGGCTTGGGGTTTACTGTAATAAAAAAAGTCTCCTCCTTTGTGCAAATACCAATACTGGCCTTTACTATAACGGTAGCCGTTATTGGAGTGGCAGTGCCGTTAGTAGCGGTAAAAGCTGCAATATTTCCGGTACCGGATGCTGCTAAACCTATTAAAGTATTGTTGTTCGTCCATGTAATTACTGCGCCAGTAGTGCTGCTTGTAAATACAAACGCCCCTGCCGTTTCCCCTACACAAAAAGAAGCTGATGGGGGTATTGATAACTGAGTCAAAGGATTAACCGTTACTTGTTGTGTAGCAGTTGCTGTGCCACATTCATTGGTGACAGCCAGCGTAATATCGTGCGACCCTGCCGTAGCAAAACTCACGCTACCAGGTATTAGAGTGGACGAAGTTGCGGGCGTACCGCCATCAAATGTCCATGCATAAGTCGTAGCTGGGGTTATATAGCATGTAGAAGTTGCCGATGGGGTTACCGCTTGTGAAACACAAACTGTTGGTATAGGAGCTATAACAACTAAAGGTTTGGCTTTCACGGTAATTACTTTTGTAACTACTACAGAAGTGCAGGCAGACGCAGGAAAAATATTTACCAAACTAATTGTATAAATTCCAGGATTTAAAAACTGAAATTGTGGGTTAGCCGAGGTTGAATTGGTTCCGTTTACATAATTAAATAACGAAACACCTGGAGTACAGCCGGTGGTTGCTGTATAACTCACCGTCCAATTATACTCTTTTACACCACAAAGGGGCGTGTTGGTTGTACTATTTGTGGCAACTGTAAGAGGTGAGCACCCTGAAGGATTGTCAACAGTGAAAGTACCCGTTGGTGTTGGGTTTACACAGATTATTTTGGTAATGGAATCTATACCGCAGGCATTCGCACCCGATTTCAATTTAACGGCATAGCTGCCTGGGCTAGTGAAATTGATTTGTAGAGGCGAAGTGCCCGATGTCCAATTATCAGCATTTAATGGAAAACCATTATCACTTCCTAAACTCCCTGACAACAAATTCCAACCGGTGGCTGGGCTAACGCTCCAAATATTTTTTCCGTTAGTACAACTACCTGCCCCAGATGTAGGAACAACTGATCCCCCCACTCCATCACTTGTAAGCGTTACAATTGTATTTGGGCAAATAATACTACTCGGAGATGCTGAAAAATTAGGAATTGCTTTTTGTGAAATCCTTATCCCGCCTGTCGTACCGAGCGTTTCGCCGCATGGGCTTATAAAACTATAAATTACTGTATAGGTGTTATTTGGCAAAACACCGCAACTAGATTGATTAAACACATGCGTAAAAGCAGGTGGCACATTTGCCTGGGTATATCTTACAGGTAGTGAACCATCATTTACAGTTATGATATATTCTGTACCGGGAGAATTATTCTGAATATTTGAAAAAGGAAATGAAAATGTGCTCCCCGTACAACCATAAGTACTTCCGGGGCTGCTTAAAGACCCTGTAGGATTGCTTCCAACAAAAACATAATAGTAACCAATATCCTTACAACCATTGTTAGATGTAACTATAAATTGTAAATTATAACTCCCTACATTATAAGTATGTGTTAAGGGAGAGGGAAACGTGGCTGAAGCAAAATTTGGAGTTCCATCTCCCCAAACAATTTCATAAAAATTATTTGTCCCCGTAGTTGTTGATAAATTAAAAAAATTAAAAACAGCAGAAGTAGTACCACAAGCTGTAAAATAATTATTACCATTATAGATGCTTGGATTGGTTCCACCCAACATAGTACTTGGCAATTGTGTGGTTGTAACAGAACGAGTAGTTGTATTTACGCAACCAAACGAACTTGTGGCAGTAAGGGTTACAGTAAAATTCTGAGAACCATTCCCCGTTGTACCTATAAACCTATGTACAGGAGCAGCTAATGTTGACGTATTATTTGACCCAGAATTTGGATCACCAAAATTCCATAAATAAGTATTAGCACCAGTAGATGTATTCGTGAAACTTACAGGCACTGTAGCGCATTGATTTTGTGGAGATGCAGTAAATGAAGCAACAGGATTTGGGTTTTGTGTTACTTGTACTGGAGCATAGGAAAACGACGAAGCACCAGAAACAATCATTTGATAAAAGCCAATTGTTGAAACAAGATAAGTTATAGAATTTGCACCAGTAATATTTGTGTAAGGCAATATTCCGTCAGGTGAAGATTGCCATTGGTAGCTTCCGGTGGGTGTTGGCGGATTATTTGCTGTAAGCAATACATTTCCACCCGGGCAAAATGAAGGTGTGGCACCCGGATAAGTTATTACCTGGGCTAACACATTAGAAACGGAAAAAGTAAATAATGCTAACGTAAAAAATTTCCTCATATAATTTTTTTTGCTTCGAGGCATTAAAAAAAAAGCCGCAGTAAACCGCAGTATAAAAATTATTGGTAAAGATTTCATAGGAAAGCAAAAAGTAAGATAATTAAATGAAAAAATATTTCAAGTACAATTATAGCAATATTTTTAACGCTAAACTAAAACATTTTCTTATTGTTGAAAAAATTAAATCTATTTTTTTGGGAGATAAAATAAAGAAATAACTACTATTAATTCAATCTATTCTTTAAAAAGCATGGAATAAGTCACCCAAATAATGTTTTAAGTTATACTTCTTTGTCGTGTCCAATGCTCGTTCAAGGCAAATAAACTTCTTGTCAGTGTGCTTTTTAAAATGTTCTACTGTGTCTGCATCAATAACCACGTCTAAGCAAATCAATGTTTCTTTTATTCCGTCTGTGGCTAATAGAATTTCATTTTTCTTAAACTGGTCTTGCTTGTCGGCTGTGTAGTTTAGTTGAAAACCGTTTTTCAATAAAATCTCTGTCAATAATTCGTTGCGATTAAAAGCTGTTACCAATTGGGCTTCTTTTTCTTTGATGTAAGCTTTTAGCGATTCAACATTTTCTTCATCTGTTTTGTCAACATCGGGAGCCCACTCAACTCTTGGAAAGTTTGATTTTACCAATTTGAAAACCTTGAAGCCTAAACCAAGCCCCAACCCAACCCTCCCCGAAGGAGAGGGAGAAGAAGCATCGTCTTTGTGTCCGTTGGTAAACAAATCGGGCTGTTGCTTTTTCTTTTCTTCAATTATTTTTTCAACTACTCTTTTGTTGCGTTCAATGGTTATGTCGCTGATTTTTTTGTAACCTGCTTTAAATGCTTCGTTACTTTCATCGGTTGCTTCGGGTATTTGAACTAAAATGAATTTTCGGTTGCCTCCATCTTCTTTGTTTAGTTCTGTGATAGCTTGCCCTGTTGTACCTGAACCAGCGAAAAAGTCTAAAAAGATATCATTTTCATTCATGCCGATTAGAGCCAACTTTTTGACTAATGAAACGGGTTTAGTATACTCAAAAACAGCTTCACTTAAAACGCCTATCAAGTCTTTTTTTGAATTATCATTAGAGAATTCATTGTCTAATAAATCAAGACTGCTTATGGATTTTGTTCTTTGCTTATAATCTATGAAATAACCTTTTTCATCTTTTTCTATTGTAGCATTCTGGTATGTTTTTGTGTAAATTCGATTTGAGCCATTTTCTTTAACTATTACAAAGCCATTTTTATATCCAAACTCAAACAAGTCTCTCGACCAACGCCAACAAAAATCGCTTTTCGGATTTCGCAATTTCCTTGCCTCCATTTCTTCTTTGGTAACATTCCCCGGTCTATAAATAGATCCATCTATTTCAATCTCATAATCCAATGACGCTGAATACTGAATTGAACCATAATCTAAAGTTTGATTGAGTTTATAAACCCCTCTCTCCTCAAGCCACTCATCTTGATTTTTAAATCCCTCATCGGTATGTTCAAAGGAGTTTAATTGACTTTCATCAGATTTTTGGTAGCAAATAACATAGTCGTTATTTTTAGCAAAGTGTTCGCTTGATTTTCCAGCTTTTTTTGTAATTCTAGGCAATTCCCCGATAAAATTTTCTTCTCCAAATACTTCATCACATAATTTACGCAAGTGATGCACTTCATTATCATCTATGGAAATAAACATTACTCCATCAGGTTTTAGTAAAGCCCTCGCAATGAGCAGTCGGCTGTACATCATATTGAGCCAATTGCTATGGTAGCGACCATCAGTTTCAACATTCGTGTCTATTTTAACTCCATTTTCAGTAACTCCTGTTTGTTCCCAGTAAGGTTTTTTATCTTCGGTAAAGTTGTCGCTATACACAAAGTCTTTACCTGTGTTGTATGGTGGGTCAATGTAAATGCACTTTACTTGGTCCCGATAGCTACCACTTAGTAATTTTAAAACTTCCAAATTTTCGCCTTCAATAATGATGTTTTCGCTTTCCGTAGGGTTTACACTTCGGCTTTCATCATACATTAGTGTTGCATTGCTTGGTGTAAAGGCATTTCTTTTGGCTTCGCTTTTGCCAAACCAACGAAATTCAAATCTTTCAGTTTCAGAAACACTTGAAGGGTCAACCACCTTTTTAAGTTCATCAATATTCAGTTTGCCATCATTGGTAAACAGGTCAGGAAAAAGATTTTTTAACTGCGTTAATCTTTCCTTGTTCCAGTCGTTGCTCAAAGGCATCCATACATTGTCTGAATCAGAATTTTCAGAATGCAGAGAATTTTCAGAATTATTTTTATCGCGATTCATATTATTTTTTGTAATTTTTATTCGTGTTAAATACTAATTTGTATTGCAAGTTGGTGCTACCAAAATTTATGAGTAACCCTTTTTCAAAATTATAAGCAGCTAAATAATTTTTTGCCTGTGCTAAATGCACATCTTCAAGGTTTACCATGGCTTTTAGTTCAATTACAAGGCAATTTTCAACTATAAAATCGGCTCGCCTTGTGCCAACATCAATTCCTTCATAAAAAACTGTTTGTTCAACTTCTCTTAGTAAGTTTAATCCTGATTTTTTAAGTTCAATTGCTAAGCATCTTTGGTAAATAACTTCTTGAAAACCATTACCTAGCGTATTATGAACCTTCATGGCACAACCAATAATTTTATATGTCAGTTCGTCTTTATCCATCATTCTGCTCATTTTATAATTTTGAAAATTCTGATTCAGACAATTTTTTAAAGTAATGATACTCTTTTACAGGTGCTTTGTAATGGACTTCCACACCCAAAGTTTCAAAGTGTTTCATCGCACATTTTATTTTATACACTTCGCTTTCGGTCAATGCTTTTTTATCGTTGATGTCGTTTGTTCCTTTGGTTTCAATTACAAAGTAATATTCTGTTTCATCACCTGTTTTCAAACTTTTGCGTTTCATTACTAAACCAAAATCGGGTTCGTATTCGCCTATAGGAGTTCTGATTTTATACCAACTTGGTAGTTTCAAAAAGCAAACTACTTCGGGGTCGTGTTCAGCGTGAAGTCCAAAATCACTTTCTACTCCGCTATCATATACAAAGCCATCGTAAATGCCTTTGTTGGGTGTATCTCTAATGCCTCGTGGATAATTAAATTGTGTATTCTGTTTTACCAACAATGGAAACAAAGCATCAAAATCTTCATCATATCCACCCACAACATTGTAGTTTAATCCTCTAAACATTTCATCAAGCAAAACATTTTTCATTATATGAATGGCTTCTGCAATAAACCGTGGTGGATTTTTTACAAACTCTAAATGATTATTTATTTTAAGTAAAATTTCAGCCGAAGCCTTATAATCTAATGAGGTGCTTTCACTGAATTCTTCCAAATAATCGTACAGGTTGTATTTTACTTTTAAGTTAGTTGTTTCTCTTCCTGTAAGTTCGGTGGCAATATTTATTTCATCAATGCTTGTAATTCTTGCACCGCTTACTTCAATTTGATAATCAGGAATGGAAATTTTACTTATTTTATCAACTGCTTTTTTAATTAGTTCCTTTTGCTCGAAAAAAACGGAATAGTCTGTTTTATGTGCCAATGCTTTCCAATATTTCTTAAAAGCAATTTCTATATCCGATTTTGGATTGCGTTTAAAGGTTCTAATGGTTTTATCTTCTCCTTTGTGGTTATTACGTGTAGGAGCACCTGCTTCTTTTGAGCCATACACATCATTAATTTCTTTTTGGTATTGGGTTACAAAGGTTTCGTAAGTTTCATTTGGAATTACTGTCAATAAATTTAATTCATCGCCCACCTGTGTTTTGGGATCATCATAAACCCTTTGTCCTTGTTGGTTTACACAAATCCGCAAACCTCTACCTATTTCTTGGCGTTTACGAATTTCTGAATATGCTGTATTGAGTGTTGCAATGTTGAATACATTGGGATTGTCCCAACCAACACCCAAAGCAGAATGAGAAAACACAAATTCAATAGAGTTTCCAATGGTCAGCAACTCGTCTTTCTTTTGTAAAATCAGTTCGTAAATTTTCTTTTGTTCCTTTAGTCCTCCTTCATTATCTGAAAATTCGCCTTTTGCATTTTGGGCAAAATAGTAACCTTGCAATTCGTGAATTTGTTGGGCTGTTGGAAATTTGCCATCATTGTATTCGGGATAAATGGCTTTGTATTTTTCAACGAATAGGTTTTTTATTTTGGGGTCTTCGCCCATATAGTTTGAAACTTTGTCAATAAAAATCAAACTCAAAACTTTTATGCCTTTCAGTTGTAATTTTTGAGATTTTGCAAAGTGGCGATGTATCAGCCACTCCAACTGCAAAGCCCAAATATTTTCTACGTTTCCTGATGCTTGCTTTTCAAAAAGCTCAACACCAT
>JBJXGJ010000247.1:0-3649 GCA_046153805.1 Ferruginibacter sp.
ACTAAATTAGACCTTACCCGGGTTTGTGGATAAAGGCTTAAAAATCATTTTAAAAAGAATTTTTACGGTTTAGCGGATTTCGCTATCTTTGCGCACCCAAAAAGTATGGCGAAACAAGCACTCATTAAACAAGATGGATCAATAACAGAAGCGTTGAGCAACGCTATGTTTAAAGTTAAATTAGAAAACGGCCACGAGATATTGGCAACTATCTCAGGAAAAATGAGGATGCATTACATTCGAATTTTACCGGGAGATAAGGTTGGGGTCGAAATGAGTCCTTACGATTTAACACGGGGAAGGATAATTTTCAGGTATAAATAAGGAAATAAGCATTTAGTAATAAAGTAAAACAAACAACCATGAAGGTAAGAGCCTCCATTAAAAAACGCAGTGCAGAGTGCAAAATAGTGAGAAGAAAAGGGCGTCTGTACGTTATTAACAAAAAAAATCCTCGCTTTAAGCAAAAGCAAGGGTAAGTAAGTTAACGTTATTTGCTACAGGTCTTTTTACCTATATCAAACAACTAACACATTCAAATAAGAAAGATTAACTAATAACAAATAACTATTAAAATATGGCTCGTATTGCCGGTATTGATTTGCCAAAAAACAAAAGAGGCGAAATTGGACTTACTTATATTTATGGTATTGGTCCTAACACAGCAAAATACATTCTTGGTAAAGCAGGGATTGACGTAAACAAAAAAGTAAACCAATGGAATGACGAAGAGCAAACTGCTATTCGTAACATCATTAGTGGAGAAATAAAAACAGAAGGTGCTTTGCGCAGTGAAACCCAAATGAACATTAAGCGTTTATTAGATATTGCTTGTTACCGTGGTCTTCGCCACCGTAAAGGTTTACCGCTTCGTGGTCAGCGTACTCGTACAAACAGCCGTACAAGAAAAGGTAAGCGCAAGACAGTTGCAGGTAAAAAGAAAGTAGCTAAGAAATAATTGATAAGTTCGATTTACGGATTTTGAATGATGAGTAATGGGAAACCATTTTCTTAATTCAATTTTCGTAATTCGTTGTTTATATACGATCCTGATTTTTAAGTACAACGCCGGATAGCTTTTTGGATCAGCAGGAGGGTTGCACTTGTTCTACTTTTTTATGTAGAAAATATTTTAAACGAACACCTATATTTTAAGAAATGGCAAAAGCGCAAGGCGGCAAGCAAACAGGAAAAGCAGCTGCAAAAAAAAGAGTAGTAAAGGTTGAAGCACATGGCGATGCTCACATCGTAGCAAGTTTCAATAATCTAATTATCAGTCTTACCAACAAGCAAGGTCAGGTTATTTCTTGGTCATCTGCAGGTAAAATGGGTTTTAGAGGGTCAAAGAAAAATACACCTTATGCAGCACAGATGGCTGCTGCTGATGCTGCAAAAACAGCATTGGATGCAGGTTTAAAAAGAGTTGATGTTTTGGTAAAAGGTCCGGGAAGTGGTCGTGAAGGTGCTATCCGTTCTTTATCTCAAAACGGTATTGAAGTAGCATCTATTAAAGATATTACACCGATGCCACACAATGGTTGTCGTCCTCCAAAAAAGAGAAGAGTATAAAAAGATGTTAGATACAAGATTTGAGACACAAGAAACGATTTCTAGAGTCTTATGTCTAATATCTCAAATCTATATTTAAAAAAGGGTTCATCATCGATTTTTAAGATTTTTATGATGGTGAATCGTCACTAAAAAATCACATATTTATAATTATGGCACGTTACACAGGCCCCAAAACAAAAATCTCGCGAAGGTTCGGAGAATTAATAACCGGAAACGGAAAGTGGTTAACCAAAAATAGTGTTCCTCCCGGAATGCACGGTGCTACTAAAAAGCGCAAAACACCAAGTGAGTATGCCCTTCAGTTATCTGAAAAGCAAAAGGCTAAATATACTTATGGTTTGTTGGAAAAACAATTTCGTAAAACATTTGATGAAGCATCTCGTAAGAAAGGTGTTACCGGTGAAAACCTTATTAAATTATTAGAAGCCCGTTTAGATAATACCGTTTACAGAATGGGTATTTCTATTAGCCGCCAGGGTTCACGCCAGTTGGTTAGTCATAAGCACATAACTGTAAATGGAGAAGTTTTAAATATTCCTTCTTACAGTTGCAAACCAGGGGATGTAATCGGGTTAAAAAATAAATCTGCTGCAAATAAGTCTATTACTGATAACCTTCGCGGCAAAAACCCCAAGCACAATTGGGTAGAATGGAATGAAGCTGAAATGAAAGGTACATTTATAACATATCCTGAAAGGGAAAGTGTCCCTGAAAATATTAAGGAGCAACTTATTGTTGAATTGTACTCTAAGTAGGATGTTAGACATGAGATACTAGATTTTAGAATAAGCATTTGAAATTGGAAGGAGCTATCTCAACACTAAGTACACAATGCTAAAATTTTTTAAATTAAACTAAACAAATAAAAATGGCCATTTTTAATTTTGTTAAACCTGATAAAATTGTTTTGCAAAAAGCGACTGATTTCGAAGCTCAATTTGAGTTTCGTCCGTTAGAGCCAGGATATGGTGTAACAATAGGTAATGCACTTCGTCGTGTATTGCTTAATTCTTTAGAAGGTTACGCTATCATCGGTATTAATATCGCTGGTGCAGATCATGAATTTGCAACTATTAAAGGTGTTACAGAAGATGTAACTGAAATGATCCTTAATTTAAAGCAGGTTCGTTTTAAATTAAATGGTGATCATGATATTACTTCTGAAAAAGTAACCTTATCTATAAAGAGTAAAACAGAGTTTACGGCAGGCATGATTGGCGAAGCCACTCCGATGTTTGAAGTAATGAACCCTGAATTGCTTATTTGTACGCTTGACAGCAGCGCAAAACTTGATATTGATATTACAATTGGTAGAGGTCGTGGTTATGTGCCTGCAGAAGAACATAAAGAAAAAAGTTCTCAATTCGGTTATATTCCTGTAGATGCTATTTACACTCCAATAAAGAATGTAAAATATCTTATAGAAAATACAAGGGTAGAACAACGTACCGATTTTGAAAAATTAATTATGGATGTTGTTACCGATGGTACTATTCATCCTGAAGAAGCAGTAAAACAAGCTAGTCGTATTCTTATACAGCATTTGATGATCATTACTGATGAAAACATCACTTTTGATACCAAAGAAGATAAGAAGGAAGATATGGTTGATGAGCAAACTTTACAATTACGTAAAATGCTTAAAACTCCTTTGGAAGATTTAGATCTTTCAGTAAGAGCGTTCAACTGTTTAAAGGCCGCAAAAATTAATTCTTTAAGCGAATTGGTTCAATACGAGCAAGAAGACCTAATGAAATTTAGAAACTTTGGTCAGAAATCTTTGAGTGAAATTGATTCAGTTTTACAAGACAGAGGATTAAGTTTTGGAATGGATCTAAGCAAGTTGAAATTGGATGACGAGAATTAAAGCCTCCCTAAATCCCTCCGAAGGAGGGACTTTTGCGAAGAGTTAAGCGAAAATTGATCTAATATTCACAAGAACAACTTAGTCGTATTAAAAATAAACAAATTTAATAATTCCGAAAGGATAGCCTGTAATTCCTGACACGGTACAGGGGAATAAAAACAAACAAAAGTCATGCGTCACGGAAACAAAAATAACAACCTAAGCAGAACA
>JBJXGJ010000256.1:0-3722 GCA_046153805.1 Ferruginibacter sp.
AATACCTGTAAATAAATTAAGATTGGGATGCCGTTGTAAAAAAGCAAAGAGGGGCAGTAGAAAAAAATTATTTTTTAAATTCAATTCATCAAAACCATTACCACTGTACACAGCAGTTTCTGGCCACACAAGTAAAGTGGTATTGCTGTCAATTTTTGATTCGCTTAATCGGATGAGTTTTTGCAGTTGTGCATCAAATGTTCCGGTGGCAACTTTTTCGTATGGGTCAATGTTTGGCTGAACGATAACAATGTTTGATAACAAAGCATTCGGATTTGAAATTTCCGAATCGGGGCCGCTGTTTATTATTCTGCCAGAAATAATCAGCGGTATAATAATCAGAAGGAAAACGGAAATAGATTTTAACCATCGCTTTCCTGTAGTTATTGGTTCAGTTCTTAAAAAGAGTTTATATAAAAAAACATTCACCAGTAAGATCCACAAAGTTCCACCGCTTGTTCCTGTATATTCATACCACTGCACCCATTCTGTTTTTCCGGCAAACACATTTCCGAGAGTGAGCCATGGCCAGCTAAGCCCCCAATCCTGTAAATGCAGATATTCAAAACTCATCCAAAAAATAATAATGGAACTATAACCTATGACTGAACCAAATTTTTTGTTCATATACCTGAAACCCATCCAAGGAATACACATAAACAAACTGTTTACAAAAATGGCCAGTGATGCACCCAGCATGGTTGAGTTCCATATCCACCAGGTGGTGGTAATATTCCATACAAACATTGCCAGATAAATGAAACCAAAATAATGCAGTCTTGATACATTCTTTTGTTCTAAAATAAATAAGGGAATGAATGCAAAAAAGATAGCCACTGTAAAACTGAGCATGGGCCATGCAAAGAATAATAAAATCCCTGAGAGGAGAGAAAGTAAAAGTGGTTGATATTTATTCAATGCAATTGTTTGTAGAAACACCTTTATTTTGTTTCTGTTGTAAGGCCGTTTATAAAATCATCGAAATCATTCTGATAATCATTTAAAAGAGATTTCATAGTGCAACATATTAATTGCGTAGTTCCTTTTTCGTTGCTAAAATAATAGCCGTAATATACAAACTTCATTCCGTCTATCGTTCCCGACATTTTCATATGTAACACCTTTAAATTATTTACGGTTCTATATTCTATTAAATCAATTTTTGTATCAGGTGCACTTTCCAATAAAGTTTCGTACGCAATTTTTTTAAGTGAGGTTAAGGGGATCTCTACTTTTTCATTAATAGCCATGACAATTGCATTGCCAGTAACATGTTCAAATTCAAATTCAGAGTCTTCATTACTTTTTTCTTTTGCTACTTTCCATTTAATAGGGTTGTAATTAAGTGAAATATCATTTTGCTTTGATTTCTTAGTAGCAATGGCGTTTGATGGTTTTAAAAACAATTTTGGGTTGATGGCTATTGTGGTACTGGTATCTTTTTCTAATAATAGCCAGGTGCCATCTTCGTTTAATTGCACTCTCAAGCCTTCATCTGTAGTTGCATATTTTTGGGCTGTTAGCTTAATGGTGGTTAAGAAAAGAATTAAAAATAATAGTGACTTTGCTTTCATAAATTATTTTATTGAAATGGTTTTTACAAAAATAATCAGTTACGTTTTTTTTAAATCTACTTAGTTTGAGTATTTAATTAAAAGGTTTAATTTTTTATCAATTGTCATCTCGAATAATTCGGACTCTCCTTTGTAATAATTACATCATGTGCATGGCTCTCATTCATTCCTGCGTTGGTAATTTTTACAAACTGCGCTTTTTGTAAATCCTTAATATTTTTAGCACCACAGTAACCCATGCCTGCACGCAGGCCACCCGTATATTGATGAACAATTTCACTTACGTTTCCTTTAAATGGTACACGGCCTTCAATACCTTCCGGTACTAATTTTTTTATTCCATCTTCTGCATCTTGAAAATAACGGTCGCCGCTACCTTGCTGCATAGCGCCAATAGAACCCATGCCACGGTATTGTTTAAACTTGCGGCCTTCATAAATAATTGTTTCTCCGGGGCTTTCTTCTGTTCCTGCAAACACGCTGCCCATCATTACGGCATTTGCACCTGCTGCCAATGCTTTTACCAGATCACCTGTGTAACGAATACCACCATCTGCAATTACAGGAATGCCTTTTGCTTTTAATGCATTGGCAGCTTCAATAATTGCGGTGAGTTGTGGTACACCTGTACCTGCCACAATTCTTGTAGTGCAAATAGAACCCGGGCCAATACCAATTTTTACAGCGTCAGCACCAGCATCGGCCAATGCTTTTGCTCCTGCACCTGTTCCTGCATTACCTGCTATTACCTGAAGTTTTTTAAAATTCTTTTTCAAAAGTTTGAGTGAATCAATCACTCCTTTGCTGTGGCCATGTGCACTATCGAGTGTTACAATATCTACACCTACATGTTGCAATGCCGATGCTCGTTCTAACATGTCAGAAGTAATACCCAATGCAGCTCCAACAATCAATCTCCCAAAATTATCTTTTACTGCACTTGGGTGACTTTGTACTTGTAAAATATCACGGTAAGTAATTAAGCCTATAAGTGTGCCATCTTTTTTTACTACAGGAAGTTTTTCAATTTTATGATGACTGAGAATGGTTTGTGCTTTTTTTAAATCAGTTCCTTCCGGTGCAGTAATAAGATTAGCTGAAGTCATTACTTCGCTCACCTTTTTTTTATTGTTCGTTTCAAATCTTAAATCACGGTTGGTTAAAATGCCTACGAGTTTATTACTGTTATCAACAATAGGAATGCCACCGATTTTATTTTCTTTCATCAACTTTAATGCATCCCCAATGGTTGCATTTATATGAAGTGTGATAGGGTCAATAATCAATCCGCTTTCACTTCGTTTCACTTTACGCACTTGAGCTGCCTGCTCTTCAATGCTCATATTTTTATGTAAGATGCCAAGGCCTCCTTCTCTTGCCAATGCGATTGCAAGCCCGGCTTCTGTTACAGTATCCATTGCTGCACTAAGCATGGGAATGTGCAGGGTTAATGACTTTGTAAGTTGGGTGCTGATGTTGGTTTCTCTTGGTAACACTTCGCTGTAAGCCGGCATAAGTAATACATCATCAAATGTAAAACCTTCGCCAAAAAATTTATTGAGAATTGCTTGCTGAGATGGAGATTTTCTTGTTGCCATGTGCAAAGGTAAGGTGAGGGATATATATCTTCCAAATGCCTATGAATACACACAGGTTTTTAGTAGTAATTCTTTTATCTCCGCCCAACTTTTTGTAAATGGTGGAATACCTTCAATTTCAGGATCATCTTCCGCATCTGTAAAATAAGAAATACTCCGCCATAAAAAGTACAACTGGTTTGCACTGTATTTTTTTTCAAACCAAGTTAACATCGTTTGCCAGCTATTGAATTGAAGTAATGAATAGATATCAAAGAAATCTTTTTTCTTTCCTCAGCCGCATACCGTGTGCATTTTCATTGCAGCAATATCTTTTATGGAGTAATATAAAACGCCATTATTATTTTGGAAAGGTTCAATTAAAGGAGCTGGTTCGTTTACAAAATCACATTTAATGTGATTAATGTAGCAAAATAACATTCTGCTGTTGTTACCCACATACTCAAACTGAATATTTGGGTTGCTTGCTAAAATAATTTCTAATTCTTTTACATTAAAAGTAGTGAAAATAAATCAAGATCAATTGATCTTCTATGACCAATTTGTAATG
>JBJXGJ010000258.1:0-6083 GCA_046153805.1 Ferruginibacter sp.
TTGCAGATAAGCACTACGCTTCTCATAAAAGAGGCATCTTTTAAAAACGGCTCTGCAATTAATAAAACGCCATTGTTAGGTGTTATCATACCAATGAAAGTAAAGAATTTTAGGTAAATAATTTTTCGAATCCATTAATATTTCTATAAGAATAGAAACTTACAATGGTTATTAAGAACGCTTTTATTTTATAACAAAGTATTATTTCTAAAAAAACTGATTAATCCTACATTTGTAACTGACCAAACAGCAAACATTTTCACTAAAAAAAGTTCATGAAGAAAACTTTCCCCATTATAACCATACTTATTACAATTAGTTTGCTTGGGCTCATATTTTTTCAGGTTCTTTGGTTAAAGAGTGTAAAAAATTACAGAGAACAAAGGCTTAAAGACAATGTAACAAAAGCCACAGCACTCTCCGCATCTCGCCTCACAAATGAAAAGTTGGCTTTTAATTATCCCAAAAAAAATGATTTGCTAATTACGCCTGATCGGTTGCAATTTGATTTTAGAAAACATTCCGTAATGCAGCGTTTTAGCAAAGAAGAAATTTACAATATTGTAAAGGAATCGCTAGGGTCCAACGATTTGAAAGATGTTAGATTTGAGTTTGCAGTAACAGATGACCAGATTACGGGCGATCAGGTTAATTCAGAGAATTTTATCAATGCTTTTCAAGATTCTGCAAATAATTTATTGTATTTTATTCCTTTAACTCCCGAAAGTGGAAGTAACCTCGAAAACTTAGTGCCACAAGAGCAATTGATTATAATTGTGCCACATCAAAATACCATCATTTTAAAAGAAATTACCTGGTTTATTCTTGGTTCAATCATTTTCACCCTCATTATTATTACAGCTTTCTTTTTAACGCTTCGTACTTTATTAATACAAAAAAAACTGGGCGAAATAAAATCTGATTTTATTAATAATATGACCCACGAATTTAAGACGCCTTTGGCTACAATATCTTTAGCTGTAGATGCACTTAAAAACGATAAGGTAGTAGGCGATAAAGAAAAAACAGCATACTTCACAGGAATTATTAAGGAAGAAAATAAGCGGATGAATAAGCAGGTAGAAACCATACTCCAAGCCGCTTTGCTCGATAAGCAGGAAGTGCAGTTGAACCTAAAGAAATTATCGGCTAACGAACTGATAAAAAACGCCGTAAATAATATTTCTTTGCCAATTACCGAAAGTGGCGGCAAACTGGAAATAAGCCTAGATGCTGCAAAAGATATGGTGATGGCTGACGAAGTACATTTTACAAACTTTGTAAATAACCTGCTGGATAATGCGCTTAAATATTCAAAAGAAGTTCCACTTATAAAATTAACGACCACAAATTCCGGTAACCTTTTGCGAATTAAAATTGAAGACCACGGTATAGGTATGAGCAAAGAAACCTTATCTAGAATATTCGAAAAATTTTACCGGGCACACACTGGCAACGTACACAATGTAAAAGGTTTTGGGTTGGGTTTAAGCTATGTAAAAACAATGGTTGAAGCCCATAAAGGAACCATAAAAGCAGAAAGTGTAATAGGAAAAGGAAGCGCATTCACCATTTCTTTTCCATTGGCTAAATAACTACATAATTTAGCTATTCACAGTCTTTCCACATCAATTCACATTTAATGCACTGAAAATAGGTGCTAAACACACGTGTAACCCACAACTAGAGCCACTATCAGCTCTGTGGAAAAATATGTTTTTCACAAAACGGGTTAAAAAGTGGGAAAAAGTGTTATTTTGTGTTGATTAATTACAAATAACAACCTTTTTCAAATAATGATCAGCTTTTTAGGCGAATATGAATCCACCATCGATTTAAAAGGACGGTTCCTTTTACCAGCAGCGTTTAAGAAACAGCTGCCAAAAGATGATGGAATAGAATTCGTGATAAACAGAGGGTTTGAAAAATGCCTAACCCTTTATCCTATACAAAGCTGGAAACCAATTTTTGCAAACATAAGCACGTTGAATGATTTTGACCCTAAAGTAAGATCGTTTCGCCGTTATTTTTTGAACGGAGCTACACCGGTGGAATTGGACAGCGCAGGCAGGTTATTACTTCCAAAAAATTTAAAAGAATACGCTTCTCTTGATAAAGACATCGTATTGGTATCTGCTCTTAATAAAATTGAAATATGGGATAAGAAAATGTACGAGCAGTTTTTTGAAAGTATGACAGATGAAAGTTTTAGTGCTATTGCAAATGAGGTAATGAATGCCAAAAATGGAAGTAGTGATTTGTAATTTGGAATTAGGGATTTGTTTTTATCAATATTGGTTTTAAGGAAAGTAAAAGAATTATTATGACGGTTGACCAAATTACAAATTCCGAATTACCTTCTTATCACACACCTGTTCTACTACAGGAAGCCATCGATGCGTTAAATATAAAAGAAGATGGCGTTTATGTTGATTGCACATTTGGTGGAGGTGGGCACAGCAGAGAAATATTGAAGCACTTAGGTGCAAATGGGAAACTTATTGTTTTTGACCAGGATGAAGATGCAAAGAAAAACCTGCCTACTGATGAGCGTGTAATTTTTGTACCACAAAACTTTCGTCACCTACAAAGGTTTTTGAGGTTGCATAAATATGCTAAGGTAGATGGCATTTTGGCTGATTTGGGCGTTTCAAGTTACCAGTTTGATACAGCGGAAAGGGGCTTTAGTACAAGGTTTGATGCAGCGCTGGATATGCGGATGGACAATAGGCAAACAACAACCGCCGCAACCGTATTAAACAGTTTTACAGAATTGCAGTTGCACAAGATGTTTGAAAAATATGGAGAAGTAACCAATGCAAAAACACTGGCTAAAATAATTGTTGAACAAAGATTGATAAAGCCATTCACAACCATCAACACTTTTAAACAAAGTATTTCGGCTGTAGTAAAGGGAAACCCAAATAAATATTTAGCTCAGGTTTTTCAGGCATTGCGAATAGAGGTAAATGAAGAAATGAAAGTGCTGGAAGAAATGCTGGAGCAGACCAAAGCAGTATTGAACAAAGATGGCAGTGTGGCCATTATAACTTTTCATTCGCTTGAAGACAGGGCGGTAAAAAACTTTTTTAAAAACGGATCAATTCAGGAGCAGGAAGCAGATGATGTTTATGGAACAAGGGTAGAAAATCCGTTTACCATCATTACAAAAAAGCCGCTGACAGCAACGGCAACAGAACAAAAAAGAAACCCTAGAAGCAGGAGTGCAAAACTGAGAGTAGCACAAAAAAAATAAATGCCAGCAAAAAAAATAAATAAGGAACCGAAAGTTGTAAAAGCAGAATGGAAACAGGTTTTTAACTACAACAGAATAGTTAGAAATATTCCTTTCTTCCTTTTTCTGGCACTGCTTGCTGTGTTGTACATATATAATGGGCACCATGCAGATAAACTTGTCAGGAAAATTGCAGTTACAGAAAAGAATATAAAAGAGTTGCAGTACGAATACAAAACAGTGAAGAGTGATTTGATTTTTAGAAGCAAAGCAAGCGAACTTATTAAAGCAGTGGAGCCGCTTGGATTAAAAGAGCCGAAGTTGCCGCCCATGCTTTTAGGAGATACGATTGTAAAAAAAGTAATTGATACCGCAAATAATAATAAATAAATGGATGTAAAAAAAGACATATTATGGAGAGTTTACCTGTGCTTTTTGTGCATGGTATTGCTTTGTGTATTCGTACTTGGGCGAGCCATTTATATACAAACTGCTCAGGGTAAATACTGGGTAGGTATGAGTGACAGCCTGCACATAAAACCCCAGCCAATCGTCGCAGAGCGCGGCACTATTTACAGCGAAGATGGAAATATGCTTAGTACATCTGTCCCTATATTTGATGTATATGTAGATTTTGCAGCTGATGGCTTGAGAGAGAAGCAAGGAAAGCGTTTTAAAGATAATATTGACTCTTTAAGTTACTGCCTTGCAAACCTTTTTGCCGATAAAAACAAAGGAGAATATAAAAAGCAATTACAACAGGCTTATCAGGAAAAAGACAGGTATTATATTCTTAAAAAGAAAATGACCTTCGATCAGTTTTTACAGCTTAGAAATTTTCCATTGGTGCGGTTGGGCAGAAACAAAAGTGGTTTTATTATAGATGCAAAAGACAAAAGAATTAACCCATATGTATTGCTTGCCAACAGAACGATTGGGCTCAGTCGCCAGAACATGTCTAAGAACGTAGGGATTGAATTGACATACGATAGTTTACTAAGAGGTACATCCGGACAGCGTTTTATGCGTTATGTTGCAGGTGCCTATATGCCGGTTGAGGGTTCAGAGGTGGATCCAGTAAATGGAAAAGACATTGTTACCACGCTCGATACATACATACAGGATGTTACTGAAAATGCATTAATGAAAATGTTGGTAAACAACAATTCTACCCACGGTACCGCTATCGTAATGGAAACTGCAACAGGTAAAATAAAAGCCATTGCCAATTTAGGACAAAGAAAATATTCTGATGGCACTGCAATAAAAGATAAAGATGGCAATGCTATTTATGATGAAGATTTAAATTACGGCATAGGTAAAGCAACAGAGCCTGGATCTATTTTTAAACTGGCAACTTTATTAAGCCTGCTGGAAGATAAATATGTAGATACCGGAACGATGGTACAGTTGCATGGTGGTGCTATGTATTTTTCTGGCTTAAGAATTAAAGACTCTCACGCCGAGCCAAGAGACCTGTCTGTAAAGGAGTGTTTTGCTGTTAGCAGTAATGTGGCATTTGCATCACTTGCCGATATGTATTACCACAACCAGCCTTCAAAATTTACAGATCGTTTACATGCACTGCGTTTGGATACGTTAACTGGTGTTGATATAGTTGCATCGTCAGGTTATCCAACCATAAAGAAACCGACATCAAAACATTGGAGCGGCACTACTATTCCGTACATGGCGCATGGTTATGAAGAAATGGTAACTCCTTTAAATATGCTCATGCTGTACAATGCAGTTGCAAACAATGGTAAAATGATGAGGCCATATTTAGTGAGTGCAATTAAGGAATTCGGTCTTACCATTAAAACGATTGACCCGCAAGTGGTAAACCCACAAATATGCAGTGCTGAAACGTTGGGGAAATTAAAAGTTTGTCTTCGTGAGGTCGTTGATTACGCCCATGGTACAGGGCATAGAATTTTGTTTGATTCTGCTTATTCTATTTCGGGTAAGACCGGCACTGCGGTATCTGCTTTAGATAACAAAGGTTACAACAAAAGCAGCAAAATATACCAGGCTTCCTTCATGGGTTATTTCCCTTCTGAAGTGCCAAAATTTACGCTGGCAGTGGTTATTCAAAACAGCAGAGAATCTAAACTTGTTTACGGTGCAGATGTATCTGGCGCTGTGTTTAAAGAAATAAGCGATAAGCTCTATGCACGTTATTTAACCACACCAACTTACAATACCGCCTTGGTGAAAGATTCTATATTGAACAATGCAATGGGAATGAAAAACGACATGCGCTCTATACTTGGTTATATGGCAATTCCTTTTTCTGATTCTTCGCAAAGCGGGAGCTGGAGAAATATAAAGCTTGTTCAAAATACCGCAACGTTAAACACAGCAGCCGTTAGTAATACTGTAAATAATACGATACCCAATGTGGCGGGTATGGGTTTAAAAGATGCAGTATATTTTTTAGAAAATAAAGGATTAAAAATAGCCTTGCAAGGTAAAGGTAAAGTAATAAGCCAGAGCATTATTGCAGGTACAAATTTTAGTAAAGGACAAAAAATAACCTTGTTTTTAAATTAATGTTAAAGGACCTACTATATAAAGTAAAACTGAAAGCAGTACACGGAAGTACTGATGTTGAGATATTATCTTTGCACATAGACTCCCGTGCAGTAGAGAAAAACAGTTGTTTTATAGCAATAAAGGGAGCAACAACAGATGGACATCATTATATAGATGCTGCAATAAAAAATGGTGCAGTAGCAGTAATAGTGGAGCAATTGCCAACAAATATTTTAGATGGTATAACATATATAGAAGTTGCTGACAGTGCTACTGCGGCAGGTTTTGTGGCGCATAATTTTTACGGAGAACC
>JBJXGJ010000277.1:0-11586 GCA_046153805.1 Ferruginibacter sp.
GATGTTGTTACTACCTCAGGTAATCTTAATAGAGAACTTAATACAGCGTTTGTATCAATGTCAAGTTCATGCGCAAGGCTTTTTATTTGTGTGTAATATGCTTTAATTAAATCTGTATTTATTACAACAGGTTTTGCCGTGCCGTTTTGTTTAACATTTACATAGCAGTCAATAGAACCTCTCATAAGATTTTCCTGTAACAAATTTCTAATTTCGAATTCATATGGTTTTAATAACGGTGGTAGTTTTAGCTGTAACTCAAATTGCTTTCCGTTCAACGCTTTTATTTCTACAAGAAAAGTTTTATCTCCAGTTGTTTGTTCTGCTCGCCCAAAACCAGTCATTGATCTCAACATACATAAATATTTATTTGCAAGATAACTTTTTATTATGCTTCAACTTTTTTTATAAAAGCAATTTTATTCCTTGCAAACTAAAATTATAGCTAGGTAGATTTAGAACTTGTTGAAAAAATAAAAGCCCAGCTTTTTTGAAGCCGGGCTTTTTATAAAGATGGGTTAGTAAGTACAGGGATTAGTAATTTCCCTTCACAATATTAAAATTAATTTTTGCACAATGAAAAATTAATGGTTACTATTTTATTCACATTTATTTTTTGTTTGTGGATAAGGCATTTTATTTAAACCTAAAACAAAGAGTCTTTTGTAAAATAAATGTAGGATAAAAAATTAGAGAAAGATATTTATTGTGGTCTGTAATGCCTTTGACCATTGGTTCTTGTGCAAAATCATTTTTATATAAACAGGCCATGAACGAGCAATAAATATTTGCTACAAAGTGTAATTTTAAAAACAGAATGTATTTTTTAAAAACCAGATTTTTTTCAGATTTAACTTTTGTGTTTACACCTTATCACCGTTCTCATTAAAATAAAAACAAATTATCTTCGCTCTTTAAAATTATAAAGCATGCATAAATCTTCGATAAATATTGATATACTTTTGGACCCTGATAGAGTGCCCGAAAGCATACATTGGAACGCAACAGACAGCAGCGCAGAAATGGCACAAAAAGCAAAAGCTATGTGTCTTGCTTTTTGGGATCCCGCAGATAAAACTGCCATGAGAATAGATCTTTGGACAAAAGATATGATGGTAGATGAGATGGGCGAATTTTTTTATCAGATGGTATTTACCATGTCTGATACTTTTGCAAGGGCAACAAAAAATGAAGCACTGGCAGCCGAAATGAAAAGTTTTTCAGAAGCATTTATAAAGAAATTTAGGGCTGCTCAAGTTACGGAAAATGGAGCGTAGGTGGTTGGAAAGGAGCCGTGGGTAAAGGGAAGTTGGACATAATTCAACTACACGACTTTTAGATTAAGCACATAATTTTTTAATAAACGTTGTATTATTACAACCAATACTCAATACTCAATACTCAATACTCAATACTCAATACTAAACAATACAACATGAATTTAGAAGCACAAGTAATGAGCGAAATGAAAGACGCCATGAAAACAAAGAATGAAGCTGCATTAAGAACATTGCGTTCAATAAAAGCAGAGATTATAAAGGCTAAAACAGAACCTGGTGCCGGGGGCGAAATAGATGAAGCTACGGAACAAAAGTTTTTACAAAAAATGGTAAAACAGCGCAGAGATTCATTGGATATTTTTGAACAACAGGGTAGAGCTGATCTTGCTGAAAAGGAAAAAGAAGAGCTCGAAATAATTCAAAGCTTTTTGCCAAAGCAAATGACAGAGGCGGAAATTACAGCGGAGGTAAAAAAAATAATTGAGACAACTGGAGCATCGTCGGCGGCAGATATGGGAAAGGTTATGGGCGTAGCATCCAAGCAACTGGCGGGTAAGGCAGAAGGTAAAATAATCAGCAATATTGTAAAAACTTTATTGGCATAATAAATTTTATGCTCATCGATGCTGTATATATGATATTGCTTGCAATTGCCTGTTACAAAGGTTTGCGCAATGGGTTTTTTATTGCCGTGTTTTCTGTGGCAGGTTTTATTATTGGTTTAGCAGCAGCATTAAAATTATCAGCAGTAGTTGCATTAAAATTATCTGAACATACAGGTGCCGGTAAATGGTTACCGGCACTGTCGTTTTTACTTGTTTTTGTGGTTACGGCATTCGCCGTTAATCTAGTAGGGAAACTATTGCAAAAAACATTTGAAACAGTAATGCTTGGGTGGGTTAACAGACTTGCAGGCATTGCACTTTACATTTTATTGTACAGTATTATTTACAGTGTATTTCTTTTTTATGCCTTACAACTTCGCTTCGTAAAAACAGAAACTACGCTGGCTTCTGTTGTCTACCCTTACCTGCAACCGCTTGCTCCTAAAATTATCAATGGCATTGGGGTCGTTGTTCCTTTCTTTAGAGATATGTTTGCCCAGCTGGAAAAGTTTTTTGCAGGCATCTCTCAAAAAATTTAAGTAAACTATTGCGCAGCATCTATTTTGAAGGCCACAGTAAATGCGTTCCAGAAAAATTGTTTCCTTAATTCTCTCCTTAAAACGGCATCAAATTAATTTTTTCAATTTTTTACATTATACATTTTACTTTTTAATAAACGTAATAATGCAATTTTTTTGGGTTAAACAACGTATTTTAGCAAATCACAGAATTACATTTACCAAGGCATGAGCTACGAAATAAGACAAGACGGGAAATTTTCATTTATTGAAGAAGGCAATGGGGAGGTCTTAATGCTGCTGCATGGTTTATTTGGAGCACTTAGTAATTTTCAGGACCTGATTGAACATTTTAGAAAAAACTACAAAGTTGTTGTACCCATTTTACCACTGCTGGATATGGATTTATTAAACACAACAGTAGGCGGCCTCGAAAAATTTGTAAACAGGTTTATTGATCATAGAAAATACAGCGATATACACTTATTAGGAAATTCCCTCGGCGGCCATGTGGGGCTTGTGCACATTTTGAAGAACCCCGAAAAAATAAAATCGCTGATACTTACGGGCAGCTCCGGCTTATTTGAAAACGGTATGGGCGATACTTATCCTAAACGGGGCGACAAAGAATATATAAGAAATAAAACTGCCTTTACCTTTTACGACCCGGCAATGGCTACTGATGAACTTGTAGAAGAAGTGTTTGAAATTACCAATAACAGAATGAAAGTTATAAAAATTATTGCGCTGGCAAAAAGTGCAATAAGAAACAACCTTGGCGACGAACTAAAAGCAATAAAGCAGCCTACATGCCTAATTTGGGGGCAAAACGATAATGTAACACCACCATTTGTAGCCGAGGAGTTTCACAAACTTATACCCAACAGCGAATTGCATTTTATAGATAAATGCGGCCATGCCCCAATGATGGAAGTCCCCGCTGAATTCAATAAGATATTAGATACTTTTCTTTCTAAAATAAATTCTCCTACAACAGTTTAGCGATTTCTTTTGTCGTACCATTAACCTGAATGCTACAGATTAATTAACTTAATAAACAAATGCATACCAATGCTTACCAAAGACCTTATCAATAATAATATACCAAGGCTACAATTAAAAGACGGTGTGAGCAAAGCGTTGCAACTTATAAATGATTTTCGCATTAGCCATTTACCGGTTGTAACCGATGATAAGTTTTTAGGGCTTGTAAGCGAAGATGATTTGCTTGACGCGGAAAATGAGAAGCAAAGTATTGATGCATTACAGGATACCTTCATAAATGCAGCAGTAGCAGGTAATGTACATTTTTTAAATGCGGTAAACAACAGCATTCGTTTTGATACCACAGTTGTACCTGTCTTAACAAATGAAGGGGGATACCTTGGCGTGATCACCACGAACGATTTATTAAAAACACTTGGCAATTTTGCTGGTGCAGATGAAATTGGCGGAATAGTTGTACTGGAAATGGAAAGACCTCAATTTTCCATTTCTGAAATAAGCCGAATAGTGGAAAGCAATGATTGTACTATTTTGCATTTAAACACAACAGCAGATGTCGTAAGTGGTTTGCTCACCGTAACCCTGCACATAAACAAAAGAGAAATTGCCTCCATTATTGCCACTTTTGAACGCTACCAATACGATGTTATTTATTCATTTGGAAATGAAAAGTTTGAAAATGAGATAAGTACCAATTACCAAAACCTCATGAATTACCTTGATATTTAGATTATTACGGTAAACATTTTCTGGTGCATTACATATCTTTTAAAAATAACAAGCAAACTGCTATGGAGAAATGAATAAAATAATAATCTTTTGCTGCTGTTTTATTCTTTCTTGCACCAAAACAGTATATGTGTTAGCTCAAAACCCAATACCTGATTCACTTACACAAAATAGTTTACAGGATACATCTTCAATAAAAATAATTATTGGGGCAATAAAAATTATCGGCAATAAGCATACAAAAGCGTATATCATCGCACGTGAAATTCCCTTTAAAGCGGGCGATACTTTATTACAGGCTATTTTAACAACAACTTTTTTGCAAGCACGCAATCAGGTGTACAATACCAACCTTTTTATTGAAGTTAATTTTGATTCGATACCTCAGGCAAATGGTACACTTCTGGTACGTGTTTCTGTGAAAGAGCGTTGGTACATTTTTCCCACACCACAGTTTCAATTGTTTGACAGGAGTTTTAATGAATGGATAAAAACCTACAATGCAGATTTTAACAGGGTGATATACGGTGTAAAATTTGCCCACTATAATTTTAGTGGAAGGAAAGATGAGTTGAAAGTTTATCTTTTAAACGGTTATGCACGCAATATCTCTGCAAGCTATAGTGCGCCCTACAGCAACTCAAAACTTACAGAAGGCTTTATACTGGCAGGCGGGTTTACCCAAAACAGAGAAGTAGGTTATAAGTTAAATTACAACAACAAGTTTTTAAATTATACTAAACCCGGTTTTGTAAGAAATAATTTTAATTTGGCAATTGGCTATTCGTTTCGCAAACGATTTTTTAAGACAACTAGTATTTCTTTAGGCGTTAATTATACCAGTATTGATGACAGTCTGCTTAACGTAAAATACAACCCAAGTTTTTTTAACAGTACCACCAGCAGGCAATTTATACCTGATGTTGCTTTAAATGTTCGATACAGTAATACCAATAACGTTAACTATCCACAAAAGGGTCTTATTTACGCGTATGGCATTTCTAAAAGAGGGCTTAAGTTAAAAGGTGGTATTAATAATGTTACATTATCTGGGTCTTTTTCTAAATTTTTTACACACAAGCATAATTTTTACAGCATTATACAATCGTCCGCTATTTTAAAATTACCTTTTGAGCAGGCATTTATAAACAGACGTGCCCTTGGTTTTGGTAATTTGTATTTAAGAGGGCAGGAGGTTTACATAATAGATGGTGTTGCTGCGGCTGTTGCAAAATATACCTTCAGTAAAAAAGTTGGCGGCTTTAAAGTGACAGTTCCATTTAAAATAAAATCGGTTCCCTATATACCTTTTAAATTTTTTGCAAAAACGTTTACTGATGTTGGCTATAGTTATCTTTCTAAAAAATACGACAGCAGGCTTAACAATAAATTTTTATACACAGGAGGTTTTGGGTTGGATATTGTTACCTTTTACGATATCGTTATCAAATTAGAATACAGTTTTAACCAATTAGTCGAAAAGGGGTTATTTTTACGCGGCAATGGAGGTTTTTAGTTTCTGAGAATCTTCAACAAACTTTAAAATGAGAATAGCAATTTACAGCCGTGGATTAGAAAATAATCAACTACAGGATATAGAAATGCTTTTAAGCGAACTGGAAAAGTATGGTGCTGAACCTGTATTTTTTCAGGATTTTTTTAATCTTTTTTATTCGGCCATAAAGATCCCAGGTAAGTATTCCACATTCACATCTTCTGACGATTTAGATTTATCAATAGATTGCCTTATAAGCCTTGGTGGCGATGGTACCCTGCTCGATACGGTTACGCTTGTAAAAGATTCTGGCATACCAGTGCTTGGTATTAACTACGGCAGGCTTGGCTTTTTGGCAAGTATTGGTAAAGAAGAATTACACTCAGCATTAAATGCACTGGTACATCGTAAGTATGTTTTGGATAAAAGAACCCTCCTTCATTTAGATGCTGATGTTCCCGTTTTTGATGATATGCCTTATGCATTAAACGAATTTACGTTGCATAAAAAAGATACATCCCCCATGATAAAAATTCATACTTATTTAAACGGGGAGTTTTTAAATACGTATTGGGCAGATGGATTAATAGTTGCTACACCCACAGGTTCTACCGGCTATTCACTTAGTTGTAACGGACCAGTCGTGTTTGCTGACAGCGCCAGTTTTGTAATAACACCTGTTGCACCGCACAATTTAAATATACGCCCCATTATTGTGCCTGATAATACAATTGTATCTTTTGAAGTAGAAGGCCGTACAGATGGTTTTCTTTGCACGCTCGATAGCCGAAGAGAACTTGTGTCAAAAGAGATACAGCTGGCGGTAAAAAAAGAAACCTTTGGTATCAACCTCATTCGCCTTAATGAAAATAATTTTTTGCAGACACTGCGCAACAAGCTCTCGTGGGGTTTAGATAAGAGAAATTAACAGGATGCCAAAAAGAAAAAAAATACAAAGTGCTTTTATAATTTACTGGGTATTACTCGCCTATATCGTCGCGGCACTTATATGGTGGTTTATTGCGCTAAGTCGGCAAAACGAAGTTATGAGCCGCTATAAAATGGACGATCTTAAAAAAGACGACGTACAGTATGCAGAGAAGAGCCAAAAAATATTAAAAGATAAAAGAAAAAAAGCAGCACAATACCTTGGTGAGGGTGGTACCTTTTTATTGCTTATTATAGCTGGCGCCATCTTCGTTTTTAGGGCTGTGAGAAGAGAGTTGAGGTATAGCACCGAGCAGCAAAATTTTATGATGGCTATTACACACGAGCTCAAAACACCAATTGCCGTAACGAAGCTAAACTTGGAAACACTACAGAAACATAAACTGGCTATAACACAGCAGGAGCGCCTCATTGATAATACACTGCAAGAAACAAACAGGCTGGATACCTTGTGTAATAATTTATTAATCTCCTCGCAGATAGATGGGGGCGGCTACAAAGCTGCTTACGACGAACAAAATTTTTCTGCGATAGTAAATCAGTGTATTCTCGAATTTACCAACCGGTTTCCAAAACGTATAATTGATAAGGAAATAGAAGAGGAGGTTTTTGTAAACGGAGACCCATTTTTGCTTCAGATTGCAATAAACAATTTGTTGGAGAATGCTATAAAATATTCGCCTAAGGAAAGTATAGTAAAGGCAACTTTGCAAAAAGTAAAAGAGAAAACAGTTCTCAAAATTATTGATGAAGGTGTTGGTATTTCCGAAGATGAAAAAGACAAGATTTTTAAAAAGTTTTACCGTGCCGGTAACGAAGCTACAAAACGAGCAAAAGGTACAGGGCTGGGTTTGTACCTCACAAGTAGAATTTCTAAAACCCACAAGGGTAGTGTAACCATAGAAGATAACCCGAAAGGTGGTAGTATATTTGCTTTTTGGCTAAATGCGGAAGCATAAAAAAACAACATGGCGATAAAACAATATTCTATATTACTTGTAGAGGATGAGGAAAACCTACAGGAAGCACTAAAGTTAAATCTGGAGTTGGAAGGATATGAAGTAAGCAGTTGTTTTGATGGCGCAAATGCATTGAAAATGGTAGCACAGGAGCATTTTGATTTAATGATACTTGATGTAATGTTGCCTGAACTTGATGGAATAACAGTTTGCGAAACCATCAGGCTAACGAATACAGAATTGCCTATTTTAATATTAAGTGCAAAAAACAGCAGTGCAGACAGGGTGCTTGGACTCAAAAAAGGCGCAGACGATTATCTAATCAAACCGTTTAATTTAGAAGAGTTATTGCTAAGGGTAAATAAGCTCATTAAAAAAAGTGAACAGCTTTCTATAAAGCAACCCTTGCCTGAAATATATGAATTTGGAAAAAATAAAATAGATTTTAAATCTGCAGAATCTTACAACAAAGACGGTGTAAAATTTGAACTCACAAAAAAAGAGCAGATGCTTTTAAAGCTGTTGATAGAGAATAAAAACGAAGTGGTTACAAGAGAAAAAATATTGCAAGCTGTATGGGGTTACCATGTTTACCCCACAACGAGAACAATAGATAATTTTATTTTAAACTTTCGTAAATATTTTGAGGAAGACAGCCGCAACCCACGGTACTTCCATTCTGCACGAGGAGTAGGTTATAAATTTACAGATTAGTCCTTGTATTTTTTTCTGCAAGTATTTGAATAACATTTTGTGCCCTCACATACATTTCATTTATAGCCTCGCTTCGCTCAAAAGGGGTGTAAAGTTGCCACTCAATATCTTTTATTAATTGCTGCACCTGTAAAATGTAAATGTTTGCAATACCCGCCTTATCCATAGCTATACCCAGGTTTTTTTGGTTCACTTCTTCCGCAGGAAGGTCAAATCTTTTCGCAAGAAAATTTTTCATTTCTTCATTAATGATATTGTAAAAAGAAACACACTCGTTTTTAAAAAGACAATCTTCCGTTTTTGTAAGTGGGTTTTGGGTTGTATAAAAATCGCTCACTGTTGTTGTATCAGCAGATTTTTGCTGCTCTTGTATAATCCTTTTTTCTTGTTTTTTTTCTTTGCTTAGCCAAATGATCAATATTGAAATGATGATGCCTGTAATAAACAGAATGATTAACCATCGATAGCCTACAATTTCATTTATTAAAGAAATTACACTTTTATTGTTTCCACTTGTATCTGCCGGTATTTTTGAAATTGCTTTATTACCTTTTACAACATTAAAAGACAGGGCAGCTGCTGTAACTGTTTTATAAGTTGCAGTAGCCGGATCAAAAAAACTAAAATTGATTGATGGAAGCTCGTACGAACCTTTTTTGCCAACAGTAAAAGGTATTTCAAATGTTTTACTTCCGCTGATGGGTACGGTGTTGTTATCTGTATTATCAGTCACTCTTGCATCGAAAGCCTCTATTTCTTTTGGCCAAGTAATTGGCGGTTGGGTAAGCAACTGCATATTTCCGTTACCGGTAATCGTAATATAAAGTTGTCCGGTTTCGTCTGTACCAAAGGTATTTTTTTGTAAAGATGCATCGATACTAAAGTTACCTACCGCTCCATTAAAGCTCTCAGGTTTTCCTGCTTCCGGCAAGGGTTTAACGTTAATAGTTACCGGCTTGCAGTTTAAAATTACGGTTTCGGTAACCAATGCATCTGGGTCAATATTATAACTGTTTCCATTATTACCTGTGTATTTTATAAAACTTATTCTGTTATCAAGTTTCGCAGCCTCCACTTCCACCTGCCCCGACTGTAGTGGATACAATTGCACCTTTCTTATTGTGTAAACATTGTACGACTTTCCATTTAATTTTTCAGTTGAAAAACCTGCACCTTCATTTGGTTGCATCATTTCCACCACAGAGAAGCCGTTAAACGATGGGTTTTCAGATAAACTACTTTCGCTTTTTAGTCTTGTATATAATTTATAGCTTGCAAGCAGCGGCTCGCCTACATAACAGGATGTTTTGCTAGTTTGCAACTTTAACTGCATGTTGTTGCTCACTTTCTCGGCAATGTTTTCTCCTTTTCTTAAAATATAATCGCTGAATGAAACCTGTGCCTGCGGCTCGTTAAAAGGATCAAAGCCTGGCGACATGGAGGCCGGTGCAGATGGTTGAGCACTATTTCCTGTGGGGTTTTTAGATACACTGATGCTTACTGCGTTACTTTTAAATGTTTGTCCGTTTATAATTGCTGTGGCCGGCGGGATGTTAAAGGTGCCGGTATTTTTAGCAAGTAAAATATAGCTAAGCGAAATGTATTGGCTTGTCACACCATTTATCGTATTCTCTTCAGTAGTCGTGTTTGGCCCGCTCACAACTTTAAAATCTGTAATGGTTGGCGGATTTATTTTTTGAACATTGTTACCATTAGCAACCGTGAGTGTAAGGGTTATGTATTCATCTCTACCGGCTTTTTGAGGTGTTGCTGTAACCGTAAATTTGGTTTGGGCGACAACTCCACAACATAAAAACAAAAGAAGCATGCTGTAAAATATTTTGGTAGAAAATGCATTCATAATAAGATAAGTGCGCTCGCGGCAAATTTATAAAACTATCAATGTGCAATCTTTTATTCTATCACAAAATTCTTTAAGAAACTGTTAATTACAAATCGCCGAGTTGTGGCCTCATAATAATTTCTTCGGGCACTGCGGCAGCACTAAGTTTTGTGCAAGCAAAAAGCATTTCGGCAATATCTGAAACTTCCATAATGCGGTTTTTGCTGTTGTCAAAACCAGCCCACGAATCTGTAAATACTGCGCCAGGAAAAACGGCCGTAACTTTTATATTAAAAGCCTTCAATTCATGCCTTAGGTTTTGGCTAAAGCCATTCATAGCAAATTTGCTTATGCTGTAACTGCCACCACCATTGTATGCCTGCAATGCAGCCACAGAACAAATATTAAAAATATGGCCGCTGCCATTTCGTTTCATAGCAGGGGCAAGTATTTTTGTAACGTAGTAAGCACTGTAAAGGTTGTTGTCTATCATGGCTTCCAAACTACCGTCAGGCTCTTCTAAAATATCGCCTGGTGTAAAACCGCCGGCATTGTTTATTAAAATATCGGGTGTCGTCGTTGCCAGGCACCAGCTTGCAAAAGCAACTGCGCTTTCTTTTTGGGCGAGGTCCGCAACCATTATATTAACTGTGCATGCCGGGTAAGTGTTTTCTAATTCAGCGGCAGTTGCTTTTAAGGTACTTTCATTTCTTGCACACAAAAAAAGTGTATGGCCTGCGGTCGCAAATTTTTCTGCAATTGCTTTGCCTATCCCTCTTGCCGCACCTGTAATTACAATATTCATTTACTATTCTTTTTTTATTTATCTGTAGCTTTACCGTTTTGTAAAGTTATATGAACCTCTCCCAATAAATTTATTTTCATGTCTTCTTATAAACATCTTTTTTTTGATCTTGATCACACGCTGTGGGATTTTGACAGCAATGCAAAAGCCACTCTGCAGGAATTGTATAACAATGAACTTGCGCAAAAAACAGGAAATGATTTTGATCTTTTTTTAGAACGTTATCTTTTTCACAATGCACATTTATGGAAAAGGTATGAAGCTGGATTTATTGGCGTGGAAGAATTAAAATGGAAACGCATGTGGCGTACCTTGCTCGATTTTAAAGTTGCTGATGAAGCATTATCAAAAGATTTAAGCATAAAATTTTTAGATATTCTTCCAACAAAAAAAGAAGTATTCCCACATACTTTTGAAATACTAACTTACCTAAAAAATAAAAATTACACACTTCATTTAATTACTAATGGGTTTGAGCACACGCAAAAAATGAAGTTGAAAAACAGCGGGCTTCATCCTTATTTTGATGAGTTGATAACCTCTGAGGCGAGCAACAGTTTAAAACCTAAAAAAGAAATTTTTGATTATGCCATAATGAAAACAAACGCATTGCTCAACCAAAGTTTAATGCTTGGCGATAACCAGGCTGCAGATATACAGGGAGCTATTAATGCAGGTATGGATA
>JBJXGJ010000289.1:0-14690 GCA_046153805.1 Ferruginibacter sp.
GAAGATCATTAATCATGATTCAAAAGAATAAATCAATTAATCAACCCCTTCAATTTCTTTTCATTTAAAATCACAATATTTCCTGCTTTTATATCGATTAAATTTTCATTTCTAAAATCGCTCAGCGTGCGTATGAGGGACTCGGTTGCCGTTCCAGCAATAGTGGCAAGGCTCTCTCGGCTGATGCTTATTTCGAAATCGTGGGTACTCTCTGTTTTATACTTTTTTTGCAACAGCATAAGTGCTTCGGCAACTTTTTTTCGAAGCGAATTATAAGCAAGTCCCAACAACTGTTCTTCCTTTTCAGAAATATTTTTGGCCAGCATTTGTATAAATTTTTTTGCAACCTGTGGGTTATTATTCAGCAGGTTATCAAAATCTTCTTTGGGTATAACGGAGAGCGTTGTTTCTTCTATGGCTTCAGTGGTATTATGGTAAACGGTTTCTTCCAACATGGCTATATATCCAAAAAAATCGCCAGGGCAATATAATTCCGTTACGAGTTCTTTGCCGTCATCATTTGTTTTGTAGGCCTTAACTTTTCCGGTTACCACATAATACAACCTGTTGGGGTGATTACCCTCCCCATAAACAACCTGTTTCTTTTTATACTTATTTATGTTTCTGTTTTCTGCAAGTACCTTCATATTATTTTGGCCGTAAGATGTTTGCAGCAATACGGTTAAGTCTTCAATTGTTGGATTTAACTGTTGTCTTAGAGCGTCTATTTTTTTTAAGCGACTGTCAATGGCATTTAATAATTCCGTACCATCAAATGGTTTTGTAATGTAGTCGTCCGCACCCTGCTCCATGCCTTTTCTAAAATCTGTTCTTTCCGTTTTTGCTGTTAAAAAAATGAAGGGTGTATTTTTTATTGTTTCGTTTTTTTGTACGGCATGTAAAACGCCATAACCATCCAATACAGGCATCATTATATCGCATACAATTAAATCAGGTATTACCTGCAAGGCCAACTCCACTCCAATTTTTCCATTTGCGGCAGTAGTTACCTCATAGTTTGCCAGCCCTAATATTTCGGCAGTATTTTCTCTTATACCATCATTGTCTTCTATTAATAAAATTTTTTTCATTCCCTTTGTTTGTTTTCAATTTATCGGTTCATAGTATTGACTTAAAACAAATCACTTTCATTTCTGATTAAAAGTCAAAATAAATTCTGTACCCTTTTCCAGCTCGCTGTTGCAGGCCACATCTCCATTCATTAATTCAGCATATTTAGCAATAATATGAAGCCCTAATCCGGTACCTTGTATGTTAGCTACATTTGTTCCTCTAAAAAAACGTTCCCATAAATGATGTTGGTCTTCTTTTGAAATACCAATTCCATTGTCTTTTACACCAAGTATCAATTGTTGTTCTGTTCTGATGGTTTCAATTTCTATCGCGCTTCCTTCTGCAGAAAATTTACTGGCATTAGATACTAGGTTCATAATAATATGTTTCATTAATGAACTGTCCAGTTCTACCTCTGTCTCTCCTTTGTGGTTGTAAATAATGTGCTGGTTGGGTTTTAAGTTGTGTCTTATTTCTTCAATCACAGCATCTACATGCGTTCTTATATTAAAGTAGGAAATTATCACAGGTATTTTCCCTTATTCAATTTTGCCAAAACTTAAAAAATCATTTAAAATATCTGTCAACATATTTACAGATGATACAATTCGCTGTAAATGTTTTTCACGTTTTGGCTGATCGTCTTCGCTTGTATATTTCTCAATTAAATAAGAAGATGATAATACGGTACTTAATGGCGTGCGAAATTCATGTGATGCCATCGAAACAAAACGAGATTTTAATTCGCTTAAGTCTTTTTCTTTTGCCAGAGATTTGGAAAGTTCTTCTTTAGATTTTTCCAACTGGTGCATTGCATCTGTCAATTCTTTTGTTCTCTGCTCCACAGTGGCTTCCAATTCATCATTCAATTTTATAATTTCCGCCTCTGCGTTTTTTCTGATAGATACATCGCTGATGAATGCGATAACATTTTTATCCCCATCTTTTTCATAGTTCCCAAGGCTAACTTCTATCGGAAATTCTTTTCCATCTTTTTTCACTGCAAAGAGTGTCATTCCCACACCCATTGGCCTGCTTTTAGCGTTTTGTGTGTAGTGTTCCCTATGATCTATATGTTTATGATGAAAACGTTGCGGAATTAAAATTTCTATTGGCTTGCTAATTAATTCTTCAATCGGATAACAAAAAAGGTTGAGCGCAAAAGGGTTTACAGAAAGAATTATTCCTTTGCTGTTCACCACTACAATCCCCATAGAAGCGTGGTTAAACAATGCTTCGTAACGATATGACTGATTAAAATTATTCTGTTCTATAGCAGGCATTCTTAAATTTAGGAAAAATGGATAAGTAATCAGTATTAATAAAATGAAATATTTTTCTTTTGATACTTCAACACTTTTACCAAAAATAACTTCCTAAATATCAACGGGTGGCTTTTTATAATCAGCATCTATTTTACTTTCAAATTTCCTTTTCTCCTTGTTATTATGGATACTAGTAAAGATTATTACCGCAAGCCGAGTATTACAATTATGATTATGTACATTGTTTTCATGAGCTTTATTTTGTAATGAAAAAAAATGACTACTTATTCATTTCCACTACCTGCATCAATTGCTTTGCAGTAACCACACCCGATTGCCGCCATTTGATTTCACCGTTTTTAAAAAGAATGAGTGTGGGAACACCTTGTATTTGATAAGCCGACGCAGCTTGCGGACTTTTATCAATATCAATTTTTAAGATAGTTACCCCGTCTCCCAGTTTTTGTTTTAGCTCTTCCAAAATTGGTTTCATCATTTTACACGGTCCACACCATTCTGCAAAAAAATCTACCAGCGTAGGCTTGTTGCTTTTAATTATTTCTGCGAATTTATTTGCCATAGAATTAAATTTTTATTTTATTGAAACAATATAGCGCTTCCTCCATTTTACCAATTCAAACCAAATAACACTTAAAAAACCAATCATAGTACTCAATAACAATTGTGCTGCACTAAGTTGTTCAAATTTAAAAAATATTGCAAGAGGTTTTACATAAACCAATAAAAAGGTAATGGCTACAGTTATGCTTATAATGAGTGCTACCAAATTGTTTCTATATTTCATGGTGGCAAAAATGGAATAATAAAAAGACCTGTTTACCAACGTTAAAAATATATTGGCTGTTATTAAAGCTGTGAAAACCATCACACGAGTAAGACTTTCACTGTAATTATGATGTACTGCATACTGGTACAGTGCCAATGTTCCAGCTGTTATCATTACACCCTGTACGATACTCGTAGATAATTCTTTCCAATTAAAAAAAGTATTGGTGAACGGACGTGGGCTCTGCTGCATGGTGTTTTTTTCCATAGGCTCATTCTCGTAAATGATGGAACATGTTGGCCCCATTATTAATTCTAAAAAGATGATATGAACAGGAGAAAAGATATTGGGGTACAGCCAACCCAATGCCAAAGGAATAAACAAAGTAAGCACAATAGGAATATGAATGGAGATAATATACTGTATTGCTTTTTTAAGGTTTGCATAAATCTTTCTTCCCATAGCTATAGCATCTACCACTTTTGATAAATCATCATCAGCCAGAATAAGGGATGCAGCCTGCTTGGCGATCTCAGTACCCTTTTTACCCATCGCAATGCCTATATGCGCAGCTTTAAGCGCAGGCCCATCATTCACACCATCACCCGTCATTGCTACAATTTCGTTGTTTGCTTTTAGTGCATTGATGATTTTCAGTTTTGCATCAGGAAACATTCTTGTAAAAATATTTGTTTCCGCCACAGCTATTTTTAAATTGGCTTCGCTTAGTTGCATTAGCTCATCTCCGGTTATGCTTTTTTCAAATCCTTTAAATGAAATTTGTTTGGCAATAGCACCCGTAGTAGCCGCATTATCGCCCGTGATTATTTTTACAGAAATACCAGCGGCATAAAACGCTTCTAAAACTTTATCTATATTTTCTTTTGGCGGATCATAAAAGCCAACGATACCCTTAAAAATAAATTGATAATCTTGTTGCTTAGGCAGAAAATTATTTCCTTCAAAAACAGCTTCGCCCACTGCCAATACCCTGTAGCCATCTGCTGTTATTTTTTTTATAGCTTCTTCAATTTCTTGTTTTTGTTTTTCATCTAAATTAGAAATATTCATCAATGCCTCTGGCGCCCCTTTTACAGCTATAATTCTTTTGCCTGCTTTGTTCTCAAAAATATGTGTCATCATTGGTGGCTTACCGCTCAAAGGATATTCATGCATCATTTTATAATCAGGGCGTTCATCAACCTTTATTACACTTTCGTATGCACTATGCAAAGCCACTTCCATAGAGTCAAATGCGATGGGTTCACTTGCCCACATTGCTATTGATATCAGTGCTTTCTCTTCTTCGGTAATTACATTTTCTGCACTAGAAATTTTGTTGGTAGTTAATACAAATAGTTTTGCCAAGCTCATTTTATTTTCTGTAATGGTACCTGTTTTATCTGTACAAATAACAGTAGCACTGCCAAGGGTTTCTACCGTTTTCATTTGCTTTACCACAATGCCCAATTTCATTAACCGCCAAGCACCCAGTGCCATAAAAGTGGTAAATGCTACAGGTATTTCTTCTGGCAAAATGCTCATAGCAAGCGTAAGTGCTTTTAATAAACTATCCAGCACCCGGTACGATTGAAAATAATTAACCGCCCATACAATTAAAAAAATGAAAGCACCTACAATTACCATTTTTTTTACGAAATTGTTTATCTGCAACTCCAGCGGTGTTTTTTCTTCCTGTATTTCTTCTAGACTTTTACCTATTCTTCCTAAACGGGTTTCGTTGCCAATGGCAGTTATGGTGGCAATTGCCAAACCTCCTGCGACACTTGTACCAAGGTAAATAAAATTATCCGTTCCATTTTTGTCTTTGCTTACTGCAAAAGATTCTCCTGTGAGTATAGATTCGTTTACAGAAAAATCGTTGGAATGCACTATCTGCCCGTCTGCCGCTATAGATGTTCCTTCTTCCACTATCACGCTATCGCCTACAACCAACTCCTCACTTTTAATTTCTGCCACTTCGCCATTTCTAATTACTTTACAAAGCGGTTGTGCAAAACTTTTTAATTTGTCCAAGGCATTTCTGCTTCTGCTATCCTGGTACAAAGAAATGGTCGAAACCAATATGATGGCCGATAGCATAAAAATACCATCACCAGTATCGCCACTAATAAAATATATGGAAGATGCTACCAATAGTAATAGGAGCATAGGCTCTTTTGCTAAACTCTTTAACGCATCTAAAAATCCATTTTCCTTTTTGTACTGCAGTTTATTTTGCCCATACTTTTCCCTTGCAATAATTACTTGCTCATTGGTTAAGCCGTTTATGTTGAAATTGTTTGCAGACATTATTTTTCCCTCTTTTTAAATCGTCTGGCAAAAATAATTTTATACAATTGTACCAATACCAAGGGTATTAAACTCGCTACAATTGCCAGCATCCACATATTACTGCTAAGTATATTTAAACCGAGCACTCTTCTCGTTTGAGGTACAGCAAAAACCACTAACATTAAACCTGCGCAAATAATTATTGCCAACCATACAAATTTATTTTTGGTAACCTCGTTTACCAATGATTTTGAATGTGGAGATGCCATGTTAAACACATGAAATAATTGTGCAAATGCCAACGTAACAAACGCAATATTGTTAGCAGTTTTATTATCTGCCAATAAAAATTGCTTAGCATAAACTACAGCAGCAATACATGCCAGCGTTATTATTAATGAATAAATAGCAATAACACCCCAATTTTTATTAGTTACAATATGTTTTTCAGTACTTCTCGGTGGTCTGTCCATCACCGTTTTATCGCCTTTGCCCAAGCCAAGTGCCAACGCAGGAAAAACATCTGTCACCATATTTAAAAATAAAATTTGCAATGGCAACAATGTAGCAGCAGGTGCAATAAAACCTAATGCGGTTACAATAAATATTTCGCTCAAATTACACGACACTAAATAAATTACAAACTTTTTTATGTTCTGAAAAATTTCTCTACCATGCGAAACAGCTTGTGCTATTGAAGTAAAGGAGTCATCTTTTAAAACGATGCTGGCTGTTTCTTTTGCCACCTGTGTTCCTCTCAATCCCATAGCAATCCCAATATCAGCTTTTTTTAAGGCAGGTGCATCATTAACACCGTCACCCGTCATCGCCACAATATTACCAGCCTTCTGAAAAACTGTCACCATTTCCAATTTCTGTTTCGGTGTTGTTCTTGCAAATACGGCTGTTTCTAATATTTTTTTCTCCCACTCTTCTGTTATTGTCTCCATTTCAGGCAAATCACTTCCGGTAATTACTTTTTGCTCGGCCTCATCTACCAAACCAACTTTCTTAGCAATGTTTAAGGCTGTCATTGGGTGGTCGCCGGTTATCATTACTATTTTTATTCCTGCTTTTCGGCAAGAAACTATTGCATCTTTTATATCCATTCTTGGTGGGTCTAAAAACCCGATCATGCCTGTATAAACCAAACTATTTAAAAAGGCATCTTTACTAATATTACTTTCTTCTTTATATGCAAATGCCAACACCCGCAAACCATCGGCAGCCATTTTTTCGGATTCGGCAATTATTTTCTTTCTTTCATCATCTCCCAATTCCTTTTCTGTTTCTCCAAAAAGCATCCTTTCACATTTATCCAACAAGTGCTCCACCGAACCTTTTGCCGCTACAAAGTTTCCGCTATTGCTTTTATGGAGCGTGCCCATTATTTTAGTGTCGGAGTTAAAAGGCATTTCTGCTATTCTTTCGTAATCTGCTTTTAATTTATCGGCTGTAGCACCCGATGCATCGGCTAAATGTATCAATGCAATTTCTATGGGGTCACCCAATAACTTCTTTTTTTCTTCCTCTTGTTTTGCTGAAGCGTTGTTGCACAAAGCACCAATCAATATTAATTTTTCTACATTATTTTTACTTTTTTCAATACTACCTTCTCCATATTTTAGTGTATGATCTTCAATACTTACTTTTATATTTTCTTCAGGAAAAGAAAAAGTATCTACATAAATTTTATTCTCAGTTAGCGTTCCCGTTTTATCAGTCAAAATAACGGTGGTACTGCCCAGTGTTTCTACAGCAGATAGTTTTTTTACAATGGCATTCCGTTTTGCCATCAGCAACATGCCATAGGCCAAAGCCACTGTAGAAACGATTGGTAAGCCTTCCGGAAAGGCTGCCACGGCTAAAGCAATAGAAGTTTCTAAAATTAATGCCCAGTTTTTTCCCTGAATAAATCCAGTTACTCCAAAAATGGATGTCATAATTAATGTGATCCAAATAAGCTTTATACTTAATCCAGCTATCTTTTTTTCGAGCGGCGTTTGGGTTTCTTTATGGCTATCTACCAAAGATGTAATGGTACCAAGTTGGGTATTTTCTGCAATGCTGGTTATCACGGCTTTGCCATTTCCATTTATGACAGATGTACCTTTAAAAACCATATTAAATCGGTCGCCAAGAGCAGTTTCTTTGGGCAACTTTTCAATGTTTTTTTCTGTAGGAAGTGATTCTCCGGTAAGAGACGATTCATCGCATTGCAATTGGTTTGCTTCTACCAAATGTGCATCGCCGGGTATTACATCGCCAGCCTCTAAAACAATTAAATCTCCTACGGTAATTTTTTCAGATGGTACTTGAAGCATTTTCCCATCACGAATAACGTTGGAAAGTAAAACATCCATTTCCTTTAAAGCATTCATGGAACTGCGGGCTTGCAGCTCCATAAAAAAGCCAATGAGGGCATTTACAAGAATGACTATTCCAATAGCAGTAGCCTCAATATAATCTTGAAAGTAAAGCGTAACTGCTATTGCAAACAGCAATAAATAAACAATGGGACTTTTAAATTGTAACAACAGCATTAACCATACAGATTTTTGTTTTTGCACAGCATAAATATTTGCGCCAAATTTTACTGTTCGGTTTTCTGCTTCTCCGGTACCAATGCCATTTTGAGCATTTGTTTCCAATGCTGTTACAACTTCTTCTATAGATAAAGTATGAACATTTTCTAAGGGATATTTTATGGCCATACCTACAATATTTTAAGACTTATGAAAAACAAGTAATGGCACTTTTGCATTAAAAGAATATTCGGCAGATTTGCTTGACAAAAATATTTTTTCAAACCAGTTTCTATTCTGTTCTGTAAACATGATCATTACAGAAGGTTGTATCTCTTTTACTGCAGCTTCAATATCTGATACCAAAGAATTATCCGGATTTCGTGGCGTTGTTTTAAAATCTACATTGTAATAATCAATCTTTTTAATGGCTTGCTCTACTAATTCAAGATCAGCCTTTTTTTCCTGCGCAGAAGTTAGGTGCAATAATTCAACGGATGCCTTAAGTGGCTGGGCAAATGCAATTACTTTACCTATCTCATTTTCATAATTAAACAAGTCAGACACATATAAAATGTTGGCAATAGGAGCAGTTTTGTAATCATGTGGGATGGCAATTACCGGCACATCAGAATGGGTTATAAGATTCGCTGTATTTGTACCGAGCAGTCTTTTAAAATTACCTGCTCCTTTGGTACTGATGCATATAAAACCTACATTATTCTCCTCGGCATATTCTCTGATAGTTGTATCAATAAAAACAGAACTTTTAATTACACATTTGTAATTTTGCATGTTTGTATTTAATGTTTTGTAAATTTCATGAATAAATAATTCCAGCTTTTCTTGTATTATCTGCGCCTCATCTTTTTCATATCCTTCTACTCTTACTGCATTCCATGAAGTAGGAATCAAAGTATGATAAGTATGAAAGAAAACAATTTCAAAGTTGTTTTGCGAAGCAAGTTGAACAGCAAAGTACAACCCGGCTTTTGAATTATCAGAAAAATCGGTAGTGGCAAGAATTGTTTTCATAAAATGGCTTTTTATTTTTTACTTTTTTATTGAATGGTACAACACTTCCACGTCTTTCACATTACACAATTCTGTACCTGTATTAATGGTAGCTGCGGTGCCACATGCCACACCGTATTTTGATGCTTCTAAAATATTTTCGCTCTTAGATAAATAATAAACTATACCGGCCACCATACTATCTCCTGCTCCTACTGTACTTTTTTTAGTAACTGATGGAGCTGCAATTAGTTCAGTTATTTCTTTGCTAACCAGCATGGCGCCATCTGCTCCCATCGAAACAACCATTACTTCACAGTTTCCACTTTCAATTATTTGCATGGCAGTGGAGGCAATTTCATGCTGTAATAATTTTTCTTTCCCTGCAATAAAACATAATTCCCCCAGATTGGGTTTTAGCAAATACACACCTTCTTGTAAGGCTTCTTTTAACGCTTCGCCAGATGTGTCAACAATAAATTTTGCATGCTTATTTTTTGCGACCTTTGCAAGCATGGCATAAATATTTACAGGAACACCAGGGGGCAAACTGCCACTTGCTATAAGAAAAGAAATATCATCTATCTCCTCAACTGCTTTCAAACATTTTTTCCATTCTGTTTCAGATAAAGTTGTGCCGGGCATACCAAAACGATATTGAGCGTTATCAGCTTCGTCAAGTACAATTATGTTTTCCCGCGTTTCATTTTGTGTTTCAATAACCACTGCTGTTATATTTTCCTGCTCTAGCAAATGGTTAAAATATTTACCAGTGTAACCGCCAGATGGAAATATAGCAGTTGCCTCACCGCCTAATTTTTTAATGGCTCTCGCAACATTGATTCCGCCACCACCCGGCTCTAATTTTGGAGGGGCGCATTGCAATTTTTTATCGGGTAATAGTTTTTGTATTGATGTACTTTTATCAATACATGGGCTAAAGGTTATAGTAACAATGGTTGGCATAATTTTAAAAAATATTTATATCTGCAATTAGGTTAAACTCTTTTGCACTATTTGGTTTTTTAGGTGCGCACTCCTTTTAGCACACTCCATAACCTTAGTGGAACGTTCCTTGTAAAAAATCGCCAACCTTATTACTTCATCCTTTTAAGTGCTCACTAATTATTTCCTTGTGTGTAATAAGGTTTCGTAACGTATTTGTTTAAATTTGCTACTAAGGTTTAAGTCTCATAGTATTAAATTCATTTTTCGGAGACAGAAACCGGCTTCAAAATCAAATCTCGTGAAAGTAAAGAATAAATTTGTATTTTAAAATGTGGTGGAAAGGCCTATACCTAATTACAGAATCTCAAAAATTAATTATTACCGTTCCCGGGTATTTCATCTTCTACTAAAATATTTGTAAGTGTATTTTTTGATTGCTCGCCCTTCAACATACAATCAATATTATAAAAAGTAGTGTCGGCAATGTTTGTAAGGGCCTGTACGGTTGCAAAAGCCTGGTGTGGTGTTATCAATACATTTGGCATAGCTAATAACTTTTTCAACATATCATCATTTAATTCTTTGCCTGTTAAATCACAAAAGAAAATACCTCTTTCATTTTCATATACATCTGCGCCATAGTAACCGATCTGTCCGTTTTCTAATCCTTCAATAACATCTGCGGTGTTTACACAACCACCACGCCCTGTATTAATAAGCATGGCACCCGGTTTCATTACCGCAATTAATTTTTTATTAATCAAGTATTTTGTATCTGGTGTAAAAGAAGTGTGAATGCTAATGATATCTGCTTTTGCACAAAGCGTTTCTTTATCAGTATATTCTACCCCAAACTTTTCTTTTAACAGGTGGTTTTCTTTCAGATCGCAGCATAAAATTTTGCACCCAAAGCCATGCATTATTTTTACCAGTACACTACCTATTATACCAACGCCAATTATACCAACTGTTTTACCACGCAAATCGAAACCTATTAAATTATCTGTGGTAAAATTTTGCTGCTGTCCTTGTTTGTACGCTGTTATAATTTTTCTGTTAAGCGCCATAATTAATGCTACAACGTGTTCTGCAATTGCATAAGGTGAATACGCAGGCACGTTTGCTACTGTTATACCAAGCTCATTCGCTTTTTCAATATCAATATTATCGTGGCCTGCAGCCCTTGTAGTAATGAACTTTACCCCTAATTTATGCAGGCAATCCAGCACATCGGCATTTGCATCATCGCCTGTAAATATGCTTATAATCTCAAAGCCATTTGCAAGGTGGGCATTTTGTGTATTTAGATATTTTCTTAAAAAGGTAATATCAGCATCCAGCCTATTTGCAGCTTGAAGGTAGGGTTGCTCATATGCTTTGGTGCTGTAAAAGAGTGTTTTCATATTGTTGCTTTAAAAATGTGATTGAGCAATTAAATTGCTGTAGGCTTAATAGTATAGCATTAAATACAAAAATGCATCCGCTTTTTAATGGTGGAAAATGCCTGTAACGAAAAAACTAAAGCTATTAATTACCGAGTGCCATAACTGGTACATGGCTGTGCAAGACCATTTGCTTTGAATGACTTTTGTGCATAAGCTGCTCCAGCATATTGCGGTGTTTCGGCAATACAATGAGCAGATCTATTTTATTTCTGTCGGCAAATTTTATCACACTTTCGTCTATATCGTTTGTATTAAAGAAGTGGTATTTCACTTCTAACGGGGCAAAATATTCCTCTATTTTTCCGGAGAGGTGAACAAATTCGGTATTAAATTCATCTTCTCTCGCAGCGTTTAGTATATGTATACATGCATCAAAGTCTTGTACAAATAATTTAATCTCTTCTACGATACTCAATTTTAGATCTTCTTTGAAATCGTATAAAAGACCGATATTTTTTATGCTTTTATACACTGCATTTAATGGTACAGCTATAAGTGGCCACGGACAGCTTTTTATTAAACTAACTGCATGCCCGCCAAAGATGATGCGTTCTACAGCCGTTTTACCCTGGCATCCAATAACTACAACGTAAGGCTTTTCAGTTTTACAAATATCTTCCAGCTCATTTTTAAATACGCCCAGTCTTACAAGAGAGGTAGTTTTACCCACATATCCCGTATTGAGCAATAGCTTACTCTTAAACGCCGTCATATCATTCTCCGAAAGGCGTTTTAAATCCTCCACATTTATATCAATAATAATTTCGCCATAGTTTGCTATTACTTCAAGTACATGGAATAGCAAAATTTCAGCGTTTATAGTTTCGGCCATTGCTACAGCGTACGTTGCTGCATTTAAAGATGCCGGAGAAAAGTCTGTTGCTACTATTATTTTTTTCATGTTTTCTATTTGTGGGTGTACAATAACTTATGCTGCTATTTTCTATTTACTGTGGGCAATAAACAACGGCATCTTTATCTCTTTCATTAAAACATCCGCCATACTTTCTCTAAACCACCTGCTTACACTTCCACGCCTGTAAGCCCCTAGTACAACAACAGCGTTTTCTTCTTCCTGCTTTAAATGCGACACTATTTCTAATTCAGCATTCCCCTTTAAAACCGTGTAAATCGCTTTTGGGAAATGCCTCTTCATTAATTCCTTCATGAGTTTATTATCGGGCAAATGCAATGAACTCTCTACTGGTTTCACAGAAATCACTTCGGTTTCTAAATGTTTTAGCTGCGGTAATAAATAACTAAACATTTTTATGGCATGAACAGAAGATGGTTCACCATCGTACAACAAAATCAGTTTTGTTATTGGTTTGTATTTTTTTTGAACGACCAATACCGGACATTGTGCATCACCCAATAAATCTCTCATAAAATGAGTAGGCGCTTTTTCTTTATAGTGTGTGAGTGTTTCTTTTGCATCAATTATTAGTAAATCACTATAAATGCTTTCAAGTTTCAATTCTTGCAAAGCAATATTTCTGTCGTGGTGCATGCTGTAATCTAAGGCAGCGTTACTGCACATATCTTCAAAATTTTGCGCAGCAATATCTCTTATGCGTTTATCTTTTTGAGTTGCTTCCCTTAATTTTTCGTCTAAATCGCCTCCTTCTGTTATCAGATTGTACACATTGGTACTGCTGTAAAGTATATCATCTAAAAAAACACCTACAATATGGGTATTGGCTATTTTTGCCAAGTTAATAGCATAGGCGGCAGTTGTTTCTGAATAACTCAATCCATCAAAAGCGGCTATTATCTTTTTCATGTGTTTAAATTTTATAACATATTGAAAATGAATATCTAAAATTTAATCATACTCGGTTTGAACGTAATAATTACTCATAGATATTTCATATTGTTAGTTAAGCTTTGTTAGTGCTGTAAAACTATCTATTGAGGTACTCAAAGTTGCTGATGAAAAATAGCAAAAACAATGATATTGGTTAGTGTTGATAAGATGAAACCGCACTTTTGCAGCAAGGGCATTTCGTAAATCTTGTCATTGTATTGAGGATGTTACAGTAGGATGCCAAACAGCAAGTAAAAGGCATTCACTAAATTCTTTACCAATTAAATACTAATTTTATTAGTTCCTTCAAATTTATTTATTTAGTTTTGTTACACAATATATATTTACACGCAAAACAAGATACATCACTTAAAAAAACAAACACATGAGCGCAGCAGAAAAAACACAAAAGGCAGAAAATGTAGAGAAGTTTAAGGCACTTAAACTCACGATGGATAAGATAGACAAGGATTTTGGAAAGGGGTCGGTAATGATGATGAACGAAAAAGCCGTTACAGAGGTAGAGGTTATTTCGACAGGTTCCATTGGTTTAGATGTTGCACTTGGTATTGGCGGTTTGCCAAAGGGGAGGGTTATTGAAATTTATGGTCCGGAATCGTCTGGTAAAACAACGCTTGCTATACATGTTATTGCAGAAGCACAAAAGAAAGGAGGCATGTGTGCGTTTATAGATGCTGAGCATGCTTTTGACAGCATATACGCACAAAAATTAGGTGTAGATATAGATAATTTATTAATATCTCAACCGGACTATGGTGAGCAGGCGCTGGAAATTGCAGACAGGCTTATTTTATCTGGTGCGCTGGATGTGGTTGTAATAGATTCTGTAGCGGCACTTGTACCTAAAAGTGAATTGGAAGGCGAAATGGGCGACAGCAAAATGGGTCTTCAGGCTCGTTTAATGAGCCAGGCGTTAAGAAAACTCACCGCCACTATTCACAAAACAAATACGATATGTATTTTCATAAACCAGCTTAGAGAAAAAATTGGTGTTATGTTCGGCAACCCGGAAACAACCACGGGCGGTAATGCGCTAAAGTTTTATTCGTCTGTTCGTTTAGATATTCGCCGTATGGCACAAATAAAAGATGGCGACGATATTATTGGTAACCACATTAAAGTAAAAGTGGTAAAAAATAAGGTGGCACCGCCTTTTCGCCTGGCAGAGTTTGATATCGTTTACGGTGAAGGAATTTCTAAAGTAGGTGAAATTGTAGATATGGGCGTGGAGCTTGGTATTGTACAAAAGAGCGGCAGTTGGTTTAGCTACAATGGCGATAAATTAGGTCAGGGAAGAGAAGCAGTAAAACAACTTATTTTAGACAATCCGGCTATGGGCGAAGAACTGGAGAATAAAATAAGAGAGAAAATAAAAGAAAATAAAGTTGGAGAATAGAACTCCAAAATAACTTTACTAGGGTTAGTAAGTAGGAAGCCGTCTTTGCGAAAAGGCGGCTTTATTTGGTGTGTCAGGCATGGTAATAAGCTCTAGGGTGGAAGTCCCGAACG
>JBJXGJ010000002.1:0-3719 GCA_046153805.1 Ferruginibacter sp.
GTACAAACTGGTCCTGCCAATAGGGGTGATATCACTACGCTCGATAAACATCTTCGACTTTTAAGTGAACACCCAAAGCTGCGTACACTTTACATGCGCCTTACCGATGGAATTATGAATGGTTAACAAAAGCTTTTTGAAAATGCGAATAAGGCATGCCTAAGTTTTATGCTTTGCTAATTACCTTTTTATTTATGAATAGCGCTGCGTTGATTGCTCAAAATAAAAGGATACCTGCTAGTTTGGAAAACAAGGTGCTCACAGCAGCAAAAGGTACAAACCTTGTAAACTATAAATTGAAATGGGAATTTCGGTTTTGGTTTTATGCAAGCCAAAAAGAAAGCAGCGATATGGTATATGACATGGAACAAGTAAAAAACAGTATTGAGAAAAATAAAAAAACGACGTGCTTTGCAATATACATGAAACAAGCGCCCACAACGAGCAAACTTGGCGCAAGTGGTTTCCTTCATTTTACTTCTGGTGGTTAAGCTGCAACAAAATAAAATTATTTACTTGTAAGGCAAAACTATATCAGTTTGCTGCTTGTAAGGATCTACCTTGGATGTAGTTACTTCAAAAGGATTGTTTATGTATATTTCGTAAGCAGGTGCAGCCTTTTTTTTGTTTCTATCTTTTAACATTTCTACTACAGCATCGTACCCAATATTACTCAGCACATTTGGCCCATAAAAATGTGCAACAAATGCACTATCGCCTTTTGTCTTTTTTATAAAAAAACCCTTTCCTAGTTTTGCGGGAGCCTTATCTACGGGTATGCCTGCTTCAAAAAAGAAGGGAGCTTTTTGAGATTTGTACCATACAATTGGTCGCCCTGCAGTTATTAATTTTGCGTTTTTAATGGCTTCAGGTATTTTTTTATTAAAAATGTTGCTGAGTTTCGCACTCAGACCTGCACTCGTTGCTGCACTGTCTTTTACTGATAAAACGGTATACTTTATTTCTATCGTATCTACCATATTAATGATGGGACCTTTTTGAGGCAGGGCGGCTTTTTTATCTGCACCGGCTTCCTTTTTTAACAATGGCGGGGGTAAGGGCTTTTTTTCGTTGGTATCTTTGCAGGAAACGACCGAAGAAGCTATCATAGTTAAAAGGAAAAATAATTTCATTGCCTGTCTTTTTAGATAAAGGGAGTGTAAAATAGTAATTAAATTTTTATGAAATAAGTAGTTTCTCCTTTCTGATTTTTGATAACAGCTATTTTATAGTACGTTTGCACTCCGAAAACAGGAGTATGCACAGTATCACATTTAAATTTGAACAAAAAGGACTAGAGCCAATAACAATAGCGAACGTGCAAGCGGGAGAATCTATTTTAGAAGTTGCTTTAAAAAATAACGTTGATCTTCATCACAATTGCGGTGGTGTTTGTGCCTGTAGTACCTGCCATCTATATGTGGATAAAGGTGAGAACTTAATTGAGGAGTTGAGCGATAGAGAGGAGGATTTTATAGACAGAGCTATTAACCCAAGGCTGAGCTCGAGACTTGGCTGCCAGTGTGTTTTGCTTGAAACAGGTGGAGAATTGGAAGTAACTTTACCAGATCAGACCCAATTTTTAGGAGAATAAGTATCCATATTGTTTTCTAAAATAGCTATTTTAATAGCTATGATTAACAGCCAAAAACAACCACCAAATATTTACCATGAGTTTTGAACTACCAATACATTGGAACGATTACGAAGATATAGCCATCAAACTATACGAAAGATTTGGCGATGATTTTAATGAAGGCAAAATTTACAGACTTCGTTTTACCGATCTTTTAAACTGGATATTGGAGATTCCAAGTTTTGTTGGAAAAAGAGAAGAAAGCAATGAAGGACATTTGGAAATGATACAAAGCACCTGGGTATATGAGTGGAGAGATAATCAAAAATAACTACAATGAATGCCCTCGCACTTTTAAAAAATATTAAGCTTTTTGTTTTTGATGTAGATGGCGTGCTTACTGATGGCTCTCTCATTTTGCTCGACAATGGCGAAATGGCAAGAACGATGAATATTAAGGATGGGTATGCATTACAACTTGCCATAAAGCATGGATACGAAATTTTAATTATTTCAGGCGGAAGTTCCAGCGCTGTAAGAATGAGATTGGAGAAACTAGGTATTCAGCATATATTTCTTGCAGTAAAAAACAAGACCGATTTGCTTATAAATTTTATTGCGGAGCATTCATATACAAAAGAACAAATACTTTACATGGGCGATGACATACCCGATGTGTTGCCTATGAAAGAAGCAGGCGTGGCCTGTGCACCCACTGATGCTGTCTCAGAAGTAAGAAGTATTGCACATTACATATCTCCATTTGCAGGTGGTAGTGGTTGTGTGAGAGATGTTATTGAAAAAGTACTAAAACTAAATGGGCACTGGAACGAAACAAACAGTATTGCTTCTCTCTAAACAAGAAATTTTAACCTGAAAAATAATCAATGAAATTATTAATTGCATTTTTCAGGTTGGTAAGATGGCCCAATCTTTTATTTATCGCCATTACACAGTCTCTTTTTTATTATTGCATTTACGTTCCTTTGCTTCTCCATTTTCCCACTACTGTAGACCAATTTCTTTTTTTATATTGGTTATTTCATCCGTATTTATAGCCGCAGCAGGTTATATAATCAATGATTATTTTGATATACAAATCGATATCATTAACAAGCCTGAAAGAATGGTTATTAATCGCTTTATAAAAAGAAGGTGGGCAATTGTATGGCATCTGATCTTATCGTTTATTGGAATATTTTTGAGCTTTTACATAAGTTTTGTAACGGGGGAGTGGCTCCTAAGTTTCGTAAATATTTTTTGTGTAGTCATATTGGTTTTATATTCTACCACATTCAAAAGAAAGCTGCTCTCAGGTAATTTAATAATAGCGGCTTTAACAGCCTGGGTAATTTTAGTAGTTTATGTTTTTGGCGGTGCAGATGTTTTTTCAATAAGAGGATGGGTGCCACAAACGCCTGAACTAGATGTTCGCCGCCTTTTTAAATTCATGTTACTGTATACCTCGTTTGCTTTTATTATGACTTTAATAAGAGAAGTTATAAAAGATTTAGAGGATATGGAGGGCGATAGAAAATATAAATGTACGACCATGCCAATAGCATGGGGTGTACCTGCCGCAAAGGTATTCACCGCGGTTTGGATAACCGTTTGCATGGCAGCATTGGCAATTGTGCAATTATATGCTTGGCAATTGGGGTGGTGGTGGGCCGCCCTTTATGTTATAGGATTAACCATTTTTCCTCTTGCAGCAATGCTTAAAAAATTATATACGGCCGCAAAGCCGTCAGACTATCATTTACTCAGCAATATGGTGAAGCTAATTATGCTTGCAGGTATATTATCCATGTTGTTTGTAAAATTTATAAAATGATGTGTACCCAAAAAGTGATACTTGCTTCGCAGTCGCCAAGGCGCAGAGAATTGCTTCACCTGGCAGAAATAGATTTTGAAGTAATGGTGGCTGATACGGACGAAAGTTTTCCCGCAGACTTATCTTTTGAAGATACAACTATTCATATTGCAAAAAATAAAGCACTTGCAGTTGCTGCAAAAAGCCAAACAGATCAAATTATAATTGCAGCAGATACAATTGTGATCTGTAACGGAAAAATAATTGGCAAGCCAATAAGCCACGATGATGCTGTTGAAATAATTACGAACCTTGCCGGTAATACACATA
>JBJXGJ010000013.1:0-4270 GCA_046153805.1 Ferruginibacter sp.
CCGGTAAGAAAAATATTTTCGTTCGTTTCGGTTACAAAACGATAGGCTAAGTCGAATATCTCGTTGCGTTCTAAAGTAACCACGGTATTTTTTTAGATTAAGAAGAATTAAGCCTGCGGCTTAAAAAAGTTTGCCACGGATTGCACAGATTACACGGATTTTTCTTCTCAAAATTAGAACCACTCAAAATTATACAGCATGTTTTCTGTGTAATTTGTGCAATCTGTGGCAAAAAACCTCAGCCGCAGGCTGAAATTAAAAAACCAATCTTTTGTATTCCAATGATTTTCTGCCAAAGTTAATTATCAAACCAACCCTACAGTCGGATATTTTCAGATAGTTTAGGGTTTGAGCAATATGCTCGTCATTAATCTCCTTGTCAATGGCTTTTACTTCTACAATTATTTCATCAAAAAAAACAAAATCGGCAAAGAAATGGTGCGGCAAAGTTTGTTCTTTGTAAACGATCTCGAACTTCTTTTCTCTTTCAATTGCAAACTCTCTAAATTTTGCTTCAATTGTCACAGCATCTTTATAAACAATTTCACTAAAGCCATTGCCTAATATTCGATGCACTTCCATGCACAAACCGATAATCTCGTAGGTTTCTTGTTTAAATAGGAATTCGTTCATGCTATTATATTTAAAGTAAGAACAATTAAGCCTGCGGCTTAAAGATATTTGCCACAGATTGCACAGATAACACAGAATGGTTTCTTTTATTTACAAGCTACTCATGAGTTATATCGGATAAAAATTTGTGTAATCTGTGCAATCTGTGGCCAAGCCTTTTTAGGCCATAGGCTTATCTCCACCAAACATCAGGATCTCGTTTACCTCCACTTCGGTGATGTACTTTTTGTTACCATCTTTATCGGTATAGTTGCGGTTGATGAGTTTTCCCTCAACGGCCACTTCTTTACCCTTGTTTAAGTACTTTTCGGCAATCTCTGCTACTTTACCCCAGGCCACCAGGTTGTGCCAGGTTGTTTCGGTAATTTTTTCGCCTTTTGCGTTGCGGTAACTTTCGTTGGTGGCTACGCTGAAACGTGCGAGCTTCTTACCGCTTTCTGTTGTTTTAACTTCTGGTGCGTTGCCCAGGTTACCAATCAATTGAACTTTGTTTTTTAATGCGTACATGTTTTTAAGTTTTGTGTCCCGCCTCAGGCGGGACGGTTATTTAATTTATTTCGATCATCCGGGTTCGACGTCATTTCCGATTGACAGAGCAAAGATGGGGTTGCCCAAAAGCGATAGCCGGAGATTATCCCTTTACTTGGGACTTACACGCTACTTACCACATTTATTATTAAAATGTTTAAAGTATGGTAGCTGTTTGATTTATGGGAACAAATCAACCTGCAGAAAAAAAAGAAATAAGTTTAAGAGAAAGAGATTTAATCAGGGCGGCCTACAATATAACAAGGTTAACTAATCTTGCTCATTTTACGCCCGATTTACTCGTTCAGTGTATGGACATTGAAACATATCCAGGTGAAACTGGATATGCCTTTACAGATCAGCAAATCAAAGATTGGCTGTTCTCCTATAGTATTGACCTTACATTACCAACTATCAATGAAATACTTGAAATTGGTTTTAGGGAGGGTTTTTATGCTAAAAGGGAGAGAAAAAATAGCAAAGGGGAACTTATTTGCTTAACCTGGCTGATAAATTAAGTTTGCACTGGATAATTTACCCCTAACGTAAAATAGATTCTGCAAAACTCTACATTAGTAGTATCATACTCATCTCTTTTCTTCTTGAGTGTTAAACGAATCTCTTCCCCGTTTTTAACTTTTAAAGTCGCAAATTGTTCTGGATTTTTCATATTTGGACTTAAAAAAGCAGCATAAGAATTTGTGCCTTTCAATTTAACGGGAAAAAGTGTGATTGTCATGCCCAACGAACTTTTTACTTCCACAAAAAATTCATATATGTTTTCGGTTCTTGGTTCTATATGTATTTGTTTAAAGGTCACAACTCTTCCTTGATAAGGAATTTGGTTTACTAAATCACTAAGTTCCTGCTCATCATCAACCAACAAATCCATCGCAGCCGTTGGAGGTGTTTTTACGGCAAGCTTGATCGCATCTAAAAATGGTATGCCAGGCTCTGCTGGACCGTCATCTTCTGACATCTGTTTCTTTGATTTACTCATTCTGCTAAGGTATTTAATTTAGCAATTAACCTATCGTATTTCAACCGGCCTTTGGAATGTTGGAGAACGTGCATAAACCTATCGGGGTCCTTGAGCGTTCTGGTGTTATACCGGTGAACCGTTTCTTCACAATACCGCTGTAAATGCTTAGGGCTAACATTATGGTAGGTCCCATAAACAGTCCTTTTTAGTAAGGCAAAAATGGATTCAATATGGTTAGTTGTATAATCCCCATTTACATATTGACGGGCTGAGTGGTTAACTACTATATGATCTTTATAGTCGTTTTTTAAACCGCTAAATACTGTTCCCCCATCGCTTACTATTACAGACTCACGATCAATCAATTTAAAAATAATGGGGAGTGCTGTTTCTGCACCAGGGTCAGGAACTACTATCATAGTTGCCTCACCGTCTCTTTGCACCATTCCAAAGACAGGAATTTTTATATCTACTCTTTGTCCCCCATTATTCTGATGTGATAGCATTCTCTTGTATTTGCTTTTGTTTTTTTCCTTGCCACCGCAAAAAGTGTGGTCTATCATAACTTCACCACTAAATACCTTCTCTTGTTTTGGCCTTACCATTTCTCTTATCCGGTGAAGCATGAACCAGGCTGTTCCCTGGCGAACACCAATATCTTTACCCAACTGTATCGAAGAAATACCTTTCTTGTGATTAGTTGCAATATAAATGGCCATAAACCACTTTGATAAGGAAACCTTTGTGTTTTCAAACATCGTACCCACGGTTATAGTAAAGTCTTTTTTACAGTCCTTGTTTGAGCAGCGGTGTGTTTTATCATCTTTAAGCTTATAGGGCTTATTTTGGCCGCAATGAGGACAGGTAGGATCTCCTTGCCAAATCATTTCTTCCAGATATTTACGGCAAACGTTGTCATCTGAAAATTTCTTGATTAAATCCTGCAGGTTGGTGACTTGTGGTAGCATTGTATTACTGTTTATTAATCATTTTTTGAGCTGCTTCTTTTAAAATCCTTTCAGCATTAGGTTTAAATCCTGGCAATTCCCGGTCAGCAGCATCTTTGGTAATTACTTTGATAGTATCCTTGTCCAGATCAATCAATTTACGGATATCATCGGCTTCTCTTTTTTTTGTACGTGCCATGTATTTGCTTTTGTTCCATAAAGGTATATATTATATATACAAATTACAATTTTTAATTGTTAATTTTTCTTAATTGTCTAAAAATTGCCAATAATTCAACTTTAAAGTTGAATTATTTAGAAAAAGGAACTATTTTTGTGTCTTAATATTTATTTAAGTAGGAAACCAATTAAACTACCAACCTTAAAACTTAAAACGATGAGCGGAATTATTTTTTTAACACAGACCAACAAATTAAGTGACAGATGGCAACAGCTAATGAGATTGAAGCCTTTTTGCAAGACTTTAAAGAAAAAATGAAAATATGGGGAATTTTTTTTCTTAGTAGAGATAAAAATTTACAAACATTACTCGACTTAGAAATAAGTTCAAACGATCGAGAAAAAATAATTACCCAATTAACTGCAGCAGATTATTCAAAAGGCCCTTCAAAAGACGAACTTAACGATGGGCCAGATTTATGGGTTTTTAAAAAGGAAGTAAAGGGATTTAAGGTTTATATAAAAATAACACTTGGATTCTGCAACAAGAAAGTAATATGTATTTCGTTTCATACTTAGCGACGGCAAAGGAAAATTTAATACGATTACAAAAAAGAGGGAAACATTTATGAAAAGTCCATTCACAGATGGAGAAACACAACTAAAAAAAGAACAAAAAAACTTCGTATTCAGGAAAGAGTCATTTACGGTGTTATATCATTACTATGTTTGTAATGATACAAAAGAACAATTTACTACTACTGAATTAGATACTCTTAATATTAGTCAGGTACATAACAAATACCGAGAGAAATATGGGATTCCATTTACAGATGAAATTATAAACATCAGGAAAAAATATGATCTAAATGCCTCTAAAATGAGCGAAGTTCTAGGTCTTGGTACAAATGGCTATAGAAATTATGAAGCTGGCGAGATCCCGAGCGTTGCAACCGGCAGATTAATTAGATTGGCAGAAAAACCAGACGAGTTTATAAAG
>JBJXGJ010000014.1:0-8762 GCA_046153805.1 Ferruginibacter sp.
TTTTATAAACCATGGTGACTTTATTTCTAAAATGGTTGATAGTGCAGCCGTAAAATCCATCGCTTTTTTTACAAAAATACAATTTATTGAAAATTTACATTTCCACTATCTTTACCGAAGAACCAAAAGAATTCTCGGATCGAATGTTTTCATTGAATGCAAGTGCAAAACATGACTTTGATGTGCCTATGGAGAGATATTGGTATAAGCCAATACAATCTGCACTCGTCTGTTTTTTGCTCTTCCCTTTTCAGTACCGTTTTCTGCTACAGGAAACTTAGCTGCCTTACCTTCTGCAAAAATTAGTTTTTTTACATCAGGCATTTTGCGGGAGAAATAAGTACGAACCGCTTCAGCTCTTTCTTTTGATAAAATAGTGTTGTGCTGTCCCTTTGCTATCAGTATGCCCTTCTATAAAGATATTTACCAGGTTTTTATTCTTCAATTTGTCAATAAGACTATCAAGTAAATTCTTAAAAGATGGTTTTAAAACAGCTTTATCTATTTCAAAAAAAACAGCAGGCACCGTAATGGTATCTTTCAAAATTTCGCTTGCCTCATCTACAAGAACCAATTCAGTATGCCTTAGGTTTTGCCCATGCAACTTATCCAAATTATTTTTAAAATCTGGACACAGTGGTTGCTGTTCCAATGGCTTAAAAACAATGTCATCTATAAAATAAAATACATCTCCATTTTTGTTCATTCTGTTATAGGGTAAAAAATCAAATTTTTGTTTACTAAGGTTTCCAAGAAGACAAAATTTTTCATCGCCTGTTGCTGTATAATTTTTTTCAATGTAGTTCCAACCCTGAAATTCATTCACAATATCAGTTACAGAAATATGTATAGAGGCAATTACTGAATCCTGAAAAAAGTTGGCAGAAGTAAACTCCTTTTTACGCATATAAAAATCCATTCCATAAAAACTTTTACCACCAGTATTTATATAAAAAGATAGTTTGTAATTTTCCCCCTTTTTCAGCGGGCAACAAAACATGGTATAAACAAACTGCCTTTTTTTTAGGGGATCGTATATATTTTCAACTGGTAAAATAAGAAGGTCTTTGCCGCTAAAAGGCTGAGGTACTGCATTTGATGTAACGAGTGGCGTAGCAGAAGGCCTTATGTAAAACCATGCTTCAGAGGAACAGTCTTGGTGATATTCTGTGCAGTTATTTAGCGTTTCGAAATCTGCATTGGCAAAAAAATTCTGCGCATTAGAAATCTTCATTGAAAAGAAGAGAACAACAGTTATAACAGCCATTCGAAGAAAGGAAGGAAATAATGGCTTGGTTAAATGTGATACTTTGAAAGAAAACGTACCATTTACACGCCTAGTGAAAGAATAACAACAATATTGAAACATTTATAAATTTACAAACACTATTGTTATTTAAAACTTAAAAAGCCAGCAAAGTTAGGAAGCTTTAACTTCGGCACATAAATCCTGCAACACTTTTTTTGCATCGCCAAAAAGCATTGATGTTTTTGGTTGAAAAAAAAGTGCATTTTCAATACCTGCATAGCCAGGCTTCATACTACGCTTGTTTACTATAACAGTTTTTGCATCTTCTACTTCTAAAATAGGCATACCATAAATTGGAGATGCAGGATCGTTTTTGGCTGCAGGATTCACCACATCATTAGCCCCTAAAATCAATACAACATCTGTCGTTTTAAAATTGCTATTTGCATCTTCCATTTCTTCTAACTTTTCATACGCCACGTCAGCTTCTGCTAAAAGAACATTCATGTGCCCCGGCATCCGGCCAGCAACGGGATGTATTGCATACGAGACTTCCACACCTTTATCTGTGAGAATTTTTTCTAACTCGTGACAGGTATGTTGCGCCTGCGCTACCGCCAACCCATAACCAGGAACAATTACCACCTTTTTTGCATAACTCATCAGCATAGCTGCATCGCTTGTACTTACTTCTTTGTATGAACCACCAAGTTCTGTAGAACTTGAACCAGCATTGTTGCCACCCCAGTTGCCGATAATTACATTTAGCAGACTTCTGTTCATTGCCTTACACATTAATACAGTAAGCAATGTACCAGCAGCGCCAACCAAAATACCACCTGTGAGCATGGCTTTGTTGTTGTACAGAAAACCGCCGCAGGCAGCTGCAACACCGGTTAACGAGTTTAGTAAAGAAATGACTACCGGCATATCTGCACCACCAATTGGCAGCACAAAAAATATTCCATATAAAATAGCTAGACCAAAGGTTGTGTAAAAATAAGTTGGTGCATTTTCTGCAGAAACATTGTAAGTTATAACAGCACCTACTAAAATAATAGCAAACAATACAAGGTTAAAAATATGCTGCCCTTTAAAGTTTACATCTTTTTGTTTACCACTTAATTTTAAGTAAGCAATAATACTGCCGGCAAAAGAAATACTGCCTATTACAAGACCCAAAACAATGGCAATATAATGACCTAGCTCAATAGTACCGGCGCTGATATGGTTAAATTCAATCAGCGAAATCAACATTGCACACGCTCCTCCCATTCCATTAAATAGACTCACCATTTCGGGCATCTGTGTCATCTTAACTTTGCGTGAACTTACAGCACCCAATACACCCCCAATTATTAAAGCACCAAACATCCATGGTAAATTTCCGAGGTGCACACCATCAGAACTTTGGTATAAAAAAATTGTTCCAAATATGGCAAAACCCATACCGCCTGCCGCAATAAGATTTCCTTTGCGTGCAGACTCGGGCCGAGAAAGCATTTTTAAACCCATGATGAATGTAACCGAAGCAACTAAATAAATAGTATTGAGTATAGATGAAAGCATTTTTTATTGGATAATTAAGTAATTCGTGATTGATTTAAAGTATGTTCTAACTTGTTACACCTATGTTATGACTGCCCACTGCCCACTGCCCACTGCCCACTGCCCACTACTTTTTTTTCTTAAACATTTCCAGCATGCGATCAGTTACCACAAAACCGCCCACTACATTTAGTGTACCTAGTACGACAGCAAAGAAACCTAATGCGAGTGCTATGTAATTGTCAGTGGCAGCTTCGCCCATTACTATCAATGCACCAATAATCACAACGCCGTGTATGGCGTTTGCTCCGCTCATTAACGGAGTATGCAGTACGCTTGGCACACGACCAATAACTTCGATACCCAAAAAAATCATCAAAATAACCATATAGATTATCTGTTGATTTTCATTAAAAAAAGAAAAAATTTGTTCCATTATAAATATTTTTTAAAAATTAAAATCCTACAATAAGTAACGTACAACTCGCAAACCGCAACTTATAATAACCCTGCCACCCTCTCATTTGTAACTACCCCGCCATGGGCTACGCATGTTCCCTTTACCAGGTCGTCTTCAAAATTTAAATTTATTTGCCCTTCTTTATCAATGATAAGCTGCAAAAAATTCAAAATATTTTTTCCGTATAATTTGCTGGCATCGCTTGGCATATCTGCTGCCAATGCAGAATTACCAACAATGGAAACACCATTTACAACAATAGTTTCATCGTTTTTTGTATAAGCAGTGTTGCCACCTGTAGAAGCTGCCAAATCAATAATAACAGAACCGTTCTTCATTCCGGCAATCATTTCTTCTGTAATTAAAACAGGTGCTTTTTTGCCAGGTATTGCTGCCGTTGTAATAATAATATCACTCTTTGCGACGCTCTCCGCAATTCTTGCCTTTTGACGAGCCATAAATTCTGCTGATTGCTCCACTGCATAACCACCTGCACTTGCTGCATCTGCAGCACCTTCTACCTCTACAAACTTTGCCCCAAGGCTCATCACTTCTTCTTTTACTTGTGGTCTGGTATCAAAAACCTCCACAACTGCTCCTAGTCTTTTTGCTGTTGCAATAGCTTGCAAACCGGCAACACCAGCGCCAAGAATTAACATTTTTGCAGGAGGCATACTACCTGCTGCGGTCATAAACATGGGGAAATATTTTGGGTACAAATTAGCCGCCAACAAGACGGCTTTGTAACCTGCAATATTTGCCTGGCTGCTTAACACATCCATACTTTGTGCACGGGTGGTTCGTGGCAACATATCTATACTGAATATTGTAAAGTTTTTTTCTGCCAACAATTTTATTTGCTGAGCATTAAACAGTGGCTGATAAAAACCAAAAAGAATTTTACCCAAACAGTTTTCAATATCTGCTGAACTTACAGGCTGTATAGATAAAATTATATCGGCTTTCTGCAATACATCGTTTCTGGAAATTATGGTGGCACCTGCAGTTTCATATTGCGCATCAGACGCAAAAGCACTTGCACCGGCCATCTCTTGAACAACCACACCAACCTGCTGTTTCTTAAGCAATACAACGTGTTCAGGTAACAGCGATACCCTTGTTTCTGTGCCGGGTTCTTTTAATACTCCAATGGTCATAAATAAAATTAATGGTCGTAAGATATGAAAAATTAAAATCGTATTGTAAAATGTTGCTTTGCTTTAAAATCTTTTCCTAATAAGACAATACCTATAAAAAATAAATCAATGGTAAGGGTAACCTTTTGGTTTTGTTTTACTATTTCCCACGCCTCTTCCATTTCTTCGCTCCAATGTATGTCGTCAAAAACAAAGATAGTTTCTTCGCTTGCATTCAAAAGCAATGCTTCAAAATATTCTAGAGTAGACTTTTTACGATGGTTACCATCTAAAAAAACTAAATCTATATTTTTATTTGCTGATAAAAAAACGGGTAAAGTATTATTAAAATCACCTTCTATTATGTCAATATTATTTAACCCAAGTTGCGAAAAATTATCCCTGGCAATTTGAGCAATACTTTTTGAACCTTCCATTGTTGTAACGGAAACATTATTTGCCGATGCAAGATAGGCGGTGCTTGTGCCTAACGAAGTACCGAGTTCCAGTACACTTTTTTTATGGTAGTACTGTACAATTCTAAATAATAACCGACTAAACTTTTTAGACTTTAAAGAAGATGCAGCAATACTTTTGACGACTCTGTTTTTAGTTTTAATAACCGTAGAGCCTGCACCAAAATCTTCTACCTCTATTATATTACTGTTTTCTAATAAATGCTTCCTTATTTTCTCAATTGAGTTGTAGCAACTGTATTCTTTTTTATCGTTCAAAACATATTTGATGAACTCAAAAACAAAAGGAGAATGCACGCCATGCCCCTTTCCATTGGAAGCCGTAAAATAATATTTTAAGTACTTTTTTGTAAGTTGAAAAGGAGAATACAATAGCAGTGCACTTTTTAAGATTAATTATTAATCAACAGAAATATCACTTTCTCACCCATGTTTGAAAAGTCATATCAAATTTATTTTTTTCATCTGCTTTCACACGTTTTTCAAAAAACACTTCCCACACATTTGTATCCATTTCCGGAAAAAACGCATCGCCCTCTATTTCGGTATGCACCCTTGTGAGATAAACCTTGTCTGCAATTGGAAGCGTCTGTTTGTAAATTTCACCACCACCCGTTATAAAAATTTCTTTCGCATTTGTTTCGTCGGCAACTTTTATTGCATCGTCAATACTTATTGTTGAAATGGTATTGTCAGCTTTCCAATTGGGGTTTGTTGTTACAATTATATTTGTCCTGCCCGGTAATGGTTTTCCTATAGCCTCAAAGGTTTTTCTGCCCATAATAACAGGCATACCCCAGGTTGTATTTTTAAAAAACTTTAAATCTTCAGGCAAGTGCCACAACATAGCGTTGGATTTTCCTATTGCATTGTTTTCAGATGCTGCCACTATTAAAGAGATCATAAATTTGCTTATTTTTTTAACTTAAAACCCTACTTTAAAATATATCTTCTGAAAGTATCCTTTTCCTATCTTGTGTCTCACGTCTTGTGTCTCACATTTCAAATCTAAACAGCAACTGGTGCTTTTATTGCAGGATGGCACTCGTAATTTACCAATTCAAAATCTTCGAATTTAAAACTGAAAATATCTTTTACTGCCGAATTAATTTTCATTTGTGGCAAAGGAAAACCTGTTCTTTGCAATTGCATGTCTGCATGTTCAAAATGGTTTTTATATAAATGAACATCTCCAAAACTGTGTACAAAATCTCCCAAATCCATATCGCAAACCTGAGCAATCATCATCGTTAATAGTGCATAAGATGCGATGTTAAAAGGCACGCCAAGAAAAACATCTGCACTGCGCTGGTACAACTGGCAACTTAATTTCCTTCTACCATTCTCATCAGGAGCACTTGTGTAAAACTGAAACAAACAATGACAAGGCATCAATTTCATTTTTGGCAGATCCGCGACGTTCCATGCACTTATAATTATTCTACGGCTATCAGGATTATTTTTAAGCTGATCGATTACATCTCTCACCTGGTCCACTTCCACCCCATTTGCTCCTTCCCAGCATCTCCATTGCTTTCCATATACAGGACCAAGGTTACCATTTTCATCTGCCCATTCATCCCATATTTTTACATTGTGTTCCTTTAGGAATTCGATATTGGTATTTCCCTGCAAAAACCAAAGCAATTCGTAAATAATACTTTTAAAGTGTACTTTTTTTGTAGTGACCAACGGAAATCCTTCAGCAAGATTAAACCGCATTTGATGCCCAAAAATGCTTAGGGTTCCTGTGCCGGTACGATCACTTTTATCCGTTCCGTTTTCGATGATGTTTTTAAGCAGCGAAAGGTATTGTTGCATGGGTGCAAAATAATGTATTTCTTGGAAAAGATCCAGACCATAGACGACGGACAACAGACAATAGACGATTTATTTAGAGTTTGTGTGCTACTGTTTTAGCAGAGACAATGTTCAATTTCTACGGTTCACAGCAATAAATGATCTCCGGAATGGTCTGTGGTCCATAGTCTATCGTCTATTGTTCAACCCGTAACTTCGCAGCATGGATCAACTTTTTACTTACGCACAACTCTCTTCTTTTGCAAACAGCATTTTTTTAAAAATTGGCTGTTCACAAGGACATTCAATTATTGCTACAGAAACATTGCTGAGCGCAGATTTAAGAGGTGTTGATAGCCACGGTGTTGCTCGCTTAAGTGGATATGTACGACTATGGGAAACGCAGCGTGTAAGTGCAACGCCGCAAATTAAAATAATACATGAAACGCCTTCAACAGCAGTAATAGACGGTGACGCGGGACTTGGACTTATTGTAGCGCCATACGCAATGCAAGTTGCTATTGACAAAGCAAAAAATGTAGGAACAGGTTGGGTAAGTGTTCAAAATAGCAACCATTTTGGTATTGCAGGTCATCACGCCATGATGGCTTTGCCGCATGATATGATTGGCATATCTATGACTAATGCATCTGCCTTGGTTGCACCAACTTTTAGCAAAGAAAAAATGCTCGGTACAAACCCAATTGCTGTAGCCATACCTGCAGGAAATGAGCCTGCATTTGTAGCTGATTTTGCCACAACAACTGCTGCAAATGGCAAGCTGGAAATATTACAAAGAAAAAACAAACCAGTACCAATTGGCTGGGTACAAACAAAAGAAGGATGCGAAAGCTTTAACGCCAATGAATTAAAAGAAGGTGGTGCATTGCTTCCTCTAGGTGGAAACAGAGAAGGTAGCAGCCATAAAGGCTATATGCTCGGCAGTATTGTTGATATTTTCTCAGGGGTTCTCAGCGGTGCAAATTATGGCCCCTGGGTGCCGCCGTTTCCCGCCTATATTCCTATGCCTGCAAACATGCCTGGTAAAGGTATTGGGCATTTCTTTGGTGCCATGCGTATAGATGCGTTTAGACCTGCGGACGATTTTAAAAAAGATATGGACCAATGGATACGGGCTTTTAAAAACGCCACACCGGTAAATGAAAATGAAAAAGTCATCATTCCCGGCGAACCGGAAATGGCGATTGAACTGGAGAGAAGGGCTTCTGGGATACCACTAGGAAATATGGTGGTGGAAGACTTGAAAAAACTCGGGGATAAATTTGGTATTAAACTGTATGGATGAAATTATAATGTAACCCCAATTTTCTTATATATAAAACTCATCAGCCAAGCCGGGCCAATCATTAAAAACTGAATATCTTTTAAAAAAGATGGTTTTTTACCCTCTATTTTGTGCCCGTAAAACTGCCCCGCCCAAGCCAATGCAAATATTATGATTGAAAAAAGCCACAAAGGCACCATGCCACTTCTTTCAATCAAATTAGCTATCAGCATGCAAACTGCTAAGTATAAAAACATACCTATAGACAGGCTTGCTGAGAGTAAGAAATAATAGAGCAGCGCAACTAAACTGACTAATAAGCCAACATTCAGTTGATAAACACCTAAATAAAATGGAAGTTTTATAACATGCAACATTCCCAGAATGGAGAAAACAATAGCTGGAACGCAGATCCAATGAATAAGTTTGTTTGTTTCGGTTTTGTGGCTTTCCCAGTATGCAGATAGCCAGTCGCTAATTGTTCTCATACGTATTTTTTGTAGATGAAAGTTATCTATTCGATAGCAATAAAACTATTTTTTATGCTTTACACAATAATATTACGTAAGGGTAGGGTTTGAGTATGGTTTTATAGAACATTGGATTAATACGGGCTGCAATCTTCATCGCGACCCCATTTTTTCTCAAAAATCGAGTAGGAAGTAGGGGATTATTTCCCCTACTGTCCTCTCACACCACCGTACGTGCCGTTCGGCATACGGCGGTTTGTTAGAATAATGATGTCTGCAACGTGGTACGATTGTGATAATACCATTTTTCTTTTGCAGGGCTTCGGTTTTACTATCTC
>JBJXGJ010000022.1:0-5241 GCA_046153805.1 Ferruginibacter sp.
CTTTAGCTGCCCGATAACTTGCAAAAACTTCGTTTTTGCGCTTTTGCGGCAGCTAAAGCAGCCGCTACAGGTTTTAGTTAGCATTACATTTGAAGGACTACCAAAAAGTGCTGTCCCAAAAGGCAGTTTTTGTGAAAGCCTAAATTTTTTGATTCTTTTATTAAGACATTGTAGCCTAAAATAAAGCTACAATGTCTTTTATTTCTACACATTTATACGATTTTCGCACACGAAGCCCTTATTTGTTTGTACCCAAAATCAACTTTCTACATTATGCTCACGTAATAAGCATCAAATAGCTTGTTCATCGTTTTTCAATCTTTCACACACTAACCTTCTTATTACACATTGATTATGAAGCAATTACTTTTTATGGCTCTTTTGGTTGCTGGGTTTAGCAACGGGCTAATGGCACAAAAAAAAGGCGCGAATCCTAAATTTTTCGTATCAAAACCAACGATGACTGTAACACCAAGTCAAATGTTGAATGGGGTAAGTTTTTCTGCAATTAAAACCCCTAGCATTGAATTTGGCTATTTTCTTCGCCCTAATATTGCTATCGGTTCAAATGTTGAAATCAAAGCACCTTTTAATTGGCAGCAGTTGGTAAAAACAAATGGAAGTTTTTCTGCTTTTGGAAGGTATTATATCAACACGCCTTTGCCTGCTTTGAAAGTATATGCACAAGGAAATGCGAGCTACGGACAGGCAACAACCAGCACAATCGGCGACCCAACGACCAACGTTTTCTCTCGAAAAGTAAGTCTCTCTGTTCAGCCAGGCATTACTTATTTTACAAGTAAAGTTATCGGCTTTGATGTAAAAATGAATGGAATTGGGGCAGAGAACACTTTGGGAACGACCAATATCAGCACAAGCATGGTAAATTTTAAAAATGCAACCTTTTCTGCGGGCATTTTAGCTTATTTTTAGAAAGGAAAAACAATCAGTAAAAATTTAATGACAATTTTTCACTTTTCCTTTTTATCTTTTCTCTTAGAAATACTGGCGTATTTGTAATATATTATTGAAGTGGTTCATGGTAAGTAAAAACACGAATGGCGTGAGGCTATTCGTGTTTTCTTTTTATTCAATTCCCTCTATTCTATCTAAATAGACGTTTACTAATTTATACTGTTTACTCATTTCGCATACCTAATTGCGTAGCAAAATGCAAACAAGTGGTGATGTCCTCCGCTTCTAAACTAGGATATTGGTATAAAATGTCTTCAACCGTATCACCTGCACTTAAGAATTCTAAAATAGTTTGGGCAGTAATGCGCATCCCTCTAATGGTCGGCTTTCCATTACAGATATTTGCATCAAGCGTAATTCTAGGCGTTAAATACATTGTCATAGTTTTTATTTACATGTCTGCAAAATGTTCAAACTTCGCGTCCCCCCAAAAAGCCTCTAATCGGAAAAATTCGCGTCTTTCTTGTAAGAAAATATGCACAATCACATTTACATAATCCAGCAAAATCCACTCACCTTTTTGCACGCCTTCTCTTATAGAAGGGCGTGAGTTCGTTTTTTGTTTCATAAAATCTTCTACCGAATCCGCAATTGCTTGTGCATGACGGTCAGATGTGGCAGTACACACCACAAAATAATCTGTAATCGCACTATCAATTGCACGCAAATCCATTCGCACAATGTTCTTTGCTTTTAATTCTTGCATTCCTTGAACCACAATATCAGACAGCACTTCTGCATCAAAAATATCCCTTTTTATCATACTTTTTATAAATTTTCACAAAATTACGAAATAAGTTGCGGAATGACAAATGTTTTAAAACCATACATATTTTTGCTGATGGTACATATTCTGGTTAATACAAGCAGAGAAAAGCAGCAAAACCAAAAACAAATGATGATTTTTCATTGTAAATTAGAAATAAGTTGTGTAAATATATACTAAAACAAAGATAAGAATTAAATTTTTGCGTTACTACACTTCAAGATAAAGCCAAAAATAAATCACTGATTATCAACACTTTTAGATTTATTTTTGCACTAAAAAAGCAAAAAAGAAGCCTTCTTTCTCTTACTTTTGCCCTTACTTTTTCCATTTTATCCGCCGATTTTCTCCTCAACTTTGCAGTATCAAATTCAATCACACCTTAATCTTTATTTTTAATTATGAACGCATCAGTTTCAAATTCACATCGCAACATCGTAAAAGAGGCGCAAATCCTTGTAAAAACAGTCGCTTTATTGGGAGAAAAATATAGCATGAGTTATTTAAGTTTTATTCTGAATGGAAATACCGAATTTCTGAAAAGCGAAGCGCATCAACAAATCGAAACATTCGGCGCGTTACCTAATTGGAGAGAGCATAAATTGATGCGTTTAGCAGACTTTTTGGTGGAAAAAGGCTTCTTGTATGTAAAAGAAGAAAATTATGGAACTTTAGGCTTGGGCAATCAAGGCATTTCTTTACTAAATAGCACGCAGCCTTTGTGGATAGCGGGTGAAAACTTAGTCATTGATGACCAAGACCATTTTTTAATGCAAGGACTAAAATTATTAAGAAAAGTTTGGGCAGAAAAAGAAAAGCAGCCAACCTATTATATTTTTACGGATTTTATGCTCTATCAACTGATTAAAAATAAACCCGAAAATTTGGAAGAATTACGCAAAATCACAGGTTTTGAAACTACCAGAGCTTTTAAATATGGCATTTCAATTTTAGAAACAATGCGCGAAGTTGTCGAAAAATTGGAGGAATTAGCAGAAGTTGAGCGCGAAGAAGAAACCAAAAAAGCTTACTATCAAAGTGTTAAGTTCTTTTTTGAGCTTGGACTTTCTGTAGAAGGAATTGCCGCACAAAGAAAAATCAAACGCGCTACGGTTTGCCAATATTTGATAGATTTACACGAAAGTAAAGAAATTGACTTGACTAATTGGATTGAGCGCAACATTTATCCTAGTATGTTAGACCGTGCAAAACATTTTTTCTTGCAAAGCCCCACCGCCGATTTGAATGAAGCCCATATTTCTTTGGGTTTTGATTATGATACCTTACGTTTTTGCCGTTTGTATGCAAAAAATGTGGCGTAAACCTTGAAAATAGTTAGCCCAATTTATAAAAAAAGCGCAACCCTAAATGAGTTGCGCTTTTTAATATAATCACTTGGTTATTAGCGAATAATCGTAATAGAACCATTGTAAGTGAGTTTCACGTCATCTACCCCAATTGCGGAGATTCGGTACATATACACACCTTCAGGTACTGCTTTTCCTTTGTCGTTTCCATCCCACACATCGTTGATAGAACCGCCTTCAAATACAACTCTACCCCAACGGTCATAAATTGTATATGATGCTGATTTTACGTTCAATGCGCCAATTGAGAAAACATCGTTGTTTCCATCACCATTCGGCGTAAACGCATTCGGCAAGAAAATTCGTGGGGTAAAGGTAACACAATCCACATTAGAAGTAGAAGCTGCTTCTTCTTCTTTGTCCTCATGTGCCCTCACACGATAACAGTAAGTTCCTTGCTTAATTTGCGTTTTATAATCCGTAAAAGTAGTTACATCTCCCGCAACAATTGTTACTTGTTTCCAGCCAAATGCCTCGTCAAATACCTCTATATCATAGTATTTTACGCCATTTTCCCATTTAATGTAAGGAGTCCATTTTAGGATAACGGCATCTTCTATATTGAGTTCTGCACTTAATAGAATGGTTTTCCCTACATTCCCTAAACGCGACATATCGCCACAACTATCTTGTGCAAAAACGCGATATTGATAGCTCAGTTCATCTACTAACACATCATCATCTACATACTTTTCTTGAGTAAGTGGTAGATCAGCAAGTTCAAACCACACAATTCCGTCTAGCGATTTTTCCAATACATAGCTTTTCGGCTTATATCCGCTATAAGGTTTCCAGCTAATTTCCGCCACACTATCATTTTCTACCGAAGCATATAGCATTTCCATTCTTGTAATTGGGCTATTATGAATCGGAACACCGCCCGCTACATCACTCCATGCTTGTTGCAGATTACCATTTTGTTCTACAGCTAGTACACGATAATAAGCAGAATCTAGGCAGAAGGTAGTGCTATCTATGTATTCAAGTTGTGTACTCGGCACGGTAGCAATAAAAGTAAAACTGTTAGGGTTATAGCTATAACCTGTTGAACGATAAATATCATACTGCAGCACACTTCCCCAACCATTATAAGCATTCCATTTTACCTTAATGGCATCTGTTAGAGATTGAAGGCTTGCATTCACCGTTTTATGTTTTGGAGAACGGTTTAATGAAGACAACCTATCACACTGATTTTTTATCAGAACAGCATATTGATAACCAAAGTTCTCCGTATTTAAGTCAGGTAATGAGTCAAACATAGTAGAAGTAGTTTGGCTAGTAGAACTATCTACTTTTACCCACACTTGGAAAGGTGTGTTATAACGCATCAAATAATACTCACTAAAATCGCTAAATGGATATGCCTCAAAATCTACCCTAACATTACGCATACCTTGAACAGTAGCCCTTCTTAGTAAAATCGTATCAGGGTTGGTTGCTGTAGATACCGTAATATAAGCATTTTTTATCAAGGTATCTTTACAACCTTTTGCATCAGTTACGATCAATGCCACGTCATAAGAGCCCGCATTTCCATAAGTATAAGGCAAGGTATCGGTAGGGTGATTAAAAGGAATAACAGAGCCTGTAACTGGTTGCCAAGTATATAAGGTAATTCCATGCGGAGAAGAGGACGCACTACCATCAAATACAACAGAGAATGGCGCACAGCCCACGGAATCATTTACGGTAAATGATGCAACTGGATGCTCTAACTGCATATAGTTAAACTTCGTTTTTGTTCCTGTACAACCATTTGCATCAGAAACGGTCAGTGTAACATGGTAAGAACCATCAAGTGGATAATTATGAAAAGGGTCTTTTATATTTGAAACAGGGGACCCATCTCCAAAATCCCAACTCCAAGTAGTAGGTACAGTTCCTGTTGTTTGGTCAAAAAACTGTACGTTGACAGGTGCGCAACTTTGTGAATCAGGCGCAACATTAAAATTCACATTAGGCGTATCGAAGGTCGTTACATAAGAGAATGCCGTATCCTTACAACCATGACTATCAGTTACATACAACTTAACTGTATCAACCCCTGTATTTGCAAAGGTAGGAGTGAAAGTTAAACCTGTTCCCGTAGTAGGTGTACCATTTGCCGAAGTAGCCCAAGTGGTCGAGTTA
>JBJXGJ010000027.1:0-11794 GCA_046153805.1 Ferruginibacter sp.
TTTACTTCATATCCTTTACAAATCCCAACACAAGTGCCATATCCTTTACGCCAGGTTCTTTTTCAAATTTGCTGTTTACATCAATTCCAAAAAAATCTGGATGTTTAAACTTTTTCACCAATGCTGCATCTGCGGGGCCAATACCACCACTTAAAAAAAATGGCTTTTCTATTTTTGCATCCGTAAGTTTTTTCCAATCAAACTTTTGCCCGGTACCACCTTTTGCGCCTTTTTCGGAAGTATCAAATAAATAGTAATCGCACACATTATCATAGGGCGCTATTAATTTATCTATTGAACCGGTTTCTTTCCCAATGCTAAAAACTTTTATCACTTCTGTATCTTCAGATAATTCTTCACAAAGTTCCGGCGATTCATTGCCATGCAATTGTACCATATCCAATTCAAACTTCTCCACCATTTCCATTATATCTTCATACTCCGCATCTACAAAAACACCCACTTTTTTAATATCTAAATCCATTCCTATCAAATCTTCTTCAGCCATTTTCTCTCCTGCAAATCTTGGCGACTTTTCATCAAAAATAAATCCTGCATAAGCAATATTCAATCCTTCTAATTGTTGCAACTGCTTTTTAGAAGTTATTCCACAAACTTTAATATTCATCATACATCTATATTTTTTGCAAAGGTATCAAAAGCCACTGCAGGATTACTTTCTTTCATAAAAGTTTCCCCAATTAAAAACCCTTGAAAACCGGCTTCTTTAAAGGTTTTAATCATATTCGCATCACTTATGCCGCTCTCCGCTATTTTGATTTTACCGGCCGGTATTTTTTTTGCCATATTTAGTGAAGCGTTTATATCAACTCTAAAATCTTTTAAATTTCTGTTATTTATTCCTATCAAAATAGTGTCATCACAAATATGGTTAAGTTCTCTTTCATTATGCAGCTCAAGCAAAACTTCTAAACCCAATCCTTTAGCAAAGGCAGACAAATCTTTCACTTCCTCCTTTGTAAGACAGGCAGCAATTAATAAAATAACATCTGCGCCCATAGCCTTAGCTTCTATAATCTGATACTGGTCTATAATAAAATCCTTTCTTAAGATAGGAATTTCGTTAACCCTTGCTGCAACCAAATCTGCCTTGCTCCCACCAAAAAAATGAAGATCAGTAAGTACAGACAAACAAACTGCGCCTGCTTTTGTATAACCTGTGGTTACTTCTACTACATCTGCAAACTCATTTATAAATCCCTTGCTCGGCGATTTTCTTTTAAATTCTGCAATAATGCCCATTGTATCGCTATTTGAAAAGTTTTCAATTAAAGAAAAACAGGTACGGTTAAAATATTCCGTTTGCATTAATAATGCTTCAGAAACAAGATGCTTTCGCTCAGCTACTTCAATCTTTTTATAGGCTATTATCTGTTCTAAAATATTCATTTAAGCAATAACTTTTTTAAGTGATGAATAGGCTTTTCCACTCTCTAAACTTTCTACCGCCATAGTGAGGCAGGTTTCATAGTCGTTAAATTTTTGAGTTGTATGCAGCGCCATGGCAGCATTGGCAAGTACTACCGCATTCTGTGCCCATGTTCCATCACCCTTTAATACACTAACAAATATTTTCGCTGCATCTTCAGGTGAGTTGCCGCCGTAAATATCCTGCGCCGAAACAATTCTTTTTCCAAGCTCGTAAGCTGTATAAATCTTTTCACCATGCTGTGTTATAACTTTTGTATCGGTTGTTAAACTTATTTCGTCATACCCATCAAGACTGTTTACGATTGAAAAATTTCCTTTTTCCTTTTGCAAAACATAATTGTACATTCTACCCATTTCTGCATTATAAACCCCAAGCATTTTAAATGTAGGACTGGCGGGGTTTACAAGAGGACCCATCATGTTAAATAATGTGCGAACAGCCAATTGTTTGCGGATATGACTCACCGCCTTTAATGCAGGATGAAATATGGGTGCGTGCAAAAAAGTAATATTTGCTTCGTCAAGCTCTTTACTTAGCACATCATTTTCTCTTTTAAAAGTATAACCCAGTTCCTCCATTACATTGGAAGAACCGGTGACCGAAGTAGATGCATAATTGCCATGCTTTGCTACTTTGTTTCCGGTGCCTGCTACAATAAAACTTGCCAGTGTAGAAATATTAAAAGTGTTTTTGCCGTCACCGCCTGTACCAACAATATCTATTACATCATCCTCAAACACAACAGGTAAAGCCATTTCCATTAATGCATCTTTAAAACCCTGCAACTCTTCAATGGTAATAGTACGCATTAAATACACCGTTGTAAAAGCCGCAATCTCAGCATCGGAATAAATATTTTTTCCAATATTCACCATTACTTCTTTTGCCTGTTGGGCAGAAAGTGTTTGATATTCGAAAAGGTAGTTTAGTATTTTTTTCATAGGCCCCCTAAATCCCCCGAAGGGGGACTTTTGAAGTCTGCAACTAGTTGAAGACTTACTTTTTTTAGAGTTTATAATTTTATTAATTATTTAGTTTTTATCCTCGCTTAAATCTAAGACATTTCCTCCCCTTGCTGGGGAGATGGAGGGGCCCCTAACCAATTCCTCATCATCATTTCTCCATCTGGCGTAAGCACACTTTCCGGATGAAATTGTACAGACTGCAAATCATACTTTTTATGTTGCATTGCCATGATGTAATTATTTTCATCATAAGCGGTCACTTCAAAATCTTTTGAAAGTGTGGTCTCATCAATTATCCAACTGTGGTATCTACCTGCTTCAAATTCATTTTCCAACCCTCTAAACAAAAGCGATTTATTTTTGGTCTGAATCATTTTTGTAGCTACTCCATGGTAAACTGTATCCAGATTAATGAGGGCTGCACCAAACGCCTGCCCTATTGCCTGGTGCCCCAGACATACACCCAATATAGGTTTCAATGCTGCGTACATTTTTATAAGCGGCAATAACAAACCAGCTTCTTCAGGTATTCCCGGTCCTGGAGATAAAATTATTTTATCATATTTACCTACGTCTTCCAATGTAATTTTGTCGTTTCTAAATACATCGGGCTTTTCATCTGTAATTTTTTCTACGAGATGAACAAGATTGTATGTGAACGAATCGTAATTATCAAAAACTAATATTTTCATAAAGGAATACATTTAAATTTTTAAAAAGAACTTCAAAATTTTAGAGTCTTAGGTCCCTCCTTCGGAAGGATTTAGGGAGGCCTTATCTATTGCTTTTTTAAGTGCGCCCAGTTTATGCCCTACTTCTTCCAGTTCATTTTGCGGAACGCTCGCTGCAACTACGCCAGCACCTGCTCTGTAAGTGAGCGTATTGTTGCGGCATAAGAAAGTTCGAATCATAATGGCATGGTTACAACTTTTATCAAAACCAATGTAACCAATTGCTCCACCGTAAAAATTTCGCTCACTATTCTCAATACTGTCTATCAGTTGCATGGCTTTAAACTTTGGTGCTCCACTTAAGGTACCTGCAGGAAAAACAGACGCCATAATTTTAAAGGGATTTTTTTCTTGTGAAAGTTCACCCTGCACTTCGCTCACCATGTGTATTACATGCGAGTAAAAATGTATGTTTTTAAATTTTGTGACTGCCACATTGTTACAAACCCTGCTAAGATCGTTGCGGGCAAGATCTACGAGCATGATGTGCTCTGCATTTTCTTTAGGATCATTTTCCAATTTAATGGCAAGTTGCTTATCTTCTTCATCTTTGCCCGTGCGCTTAAAAGTACCTGCTATTGGGTGAACAGTGGCATTTACATCAATGATAAGAACCTGGCTCTCGGGGCTTGAACCCATTAATCTATAGTCGCCATAATCAAAATAGAATAAATAAGGCCCAGGGTTAATGCTGCGCAGTTTTCGGTACACATTAAATTCGTCACCGGTAAATTTTTGCTCAAAAGTCCTGCTCAATACTATTTGAAATACATCACCTCTCTTACATGTACTGATGCCCTGCTCTACCATTTGCCGGTATGTTTCATCTTCCATATCGGGCACTTCTTCGCCTACTTTATCAAAAGGATATTCGGGCACATCTTTGCTGCGAAGAATATTTTCAATACTATTGAGGCTGCTCTCAATTCCCGGAAAAATATTTTCACAAAGAAAAATTTCATCTTTAAAATGATCTATAACAATCACATACTGATAAATTCTGTAACGCATTAAAGCAATAGAATCTTTGTTACTTTTAGGATTGGCAAACTGTACGTTTTCAAAAAACTGCACAGCATCATAAGTGGTGTAACCGAAAAGCCCCTGCGCAATTGTAGCAATTTTTTCGGCAGGCTTTTCCGCCTCAAAATTGTCAATAAAATGACCGAGTACATCTGTGAGGTTTTCTCTTTTACTAATGGAAATATGCTCGGGTTTCTGGGCTGGATATTTATATTCTCCCGTTTTTAAATCCATCACCTCAATGCCGCCAACAGCGTTTATACCAATAATAGATCGGCTGTTTTCACCTGCATGAGAATCTGTGCTTTCCAGTAAAATAGTATCCCTAAATTTATCACGCATGCGTAGGTAAATACCGACTGGTGTATATAAATCTGCAGGAATTTTTTTACAGGCTGTTTTAAAATTTATTTTGCTCATTGGTAAAATTAAAAAGCCCCGGCAATGTGCCAGGGCCTGTTATTTAAAATATATAAATAGGGCTATAGCACAATCACTTTTTGACTGCACCACCACCATCCTTTGTTATTTATTGTTTGTTTCATTGATTTACAAAGATGTGGGGATTGATCGGAATAAAAAAAATATTTTACAAAATTGTTTTACAACTATTCCGCATTAAAACAGTTGTTTATATTTAAGAACGCTTTAACGTTGCATCTAAACTGTTCAATGCAACTTTGCCAAAACAAAAAACCCATTGAAAGAACTCGCTATTTTTATTTTAATTTTTGGTGCTACAAAAATTCATGCACAAAAAATTGAACGTATTTATGCCAACTTATACACAGACAGTCTAAAAAAAGGAACACACAATTACATAAATATAGACGGTAAATTAAGTAATGGAAAATATTTGCCGCTAGACAGTACAAAAATTCTTTTCAAGTGTTCGCAGGCTACATTTTTTGGTAATTCACTTTACATACCGACAGATTTTAAAGAAGATAAAGTTCATGTAACCGCAATATTAAAATCGGATACAACAAAATTTGAAATATTTGATCTTTACATAAAAAAGACGGAAGACCCTCCGTTAAAAAGTGAAAAAGAAGTTTTGGCTGAGATAAAAAAACACAGGAGAAAAGAAGGTTAGTAAAAAAGCGCAATTTTTTACATTGCGCTTTTTGATTGTTATCATTTATGATACTATGCAAACTTTTTTGCATCTTCTAAAAACTTAGCAAGGCCACTATCAGTAAGTGGGTGCTTCAACAAGCCCAAAATAGATTCTAGCGGACAAGTACAAACGTCGGCGCCTGCTTCTGCGCATTTGATAATGTGCAGCGCATTGCGAATAGATGCTGCAAGTATTTCTGTTTTGTAACCCTGTATATCAAATATGCGGCGGATCTGGTAAATCAGTTCAACACCATCAGCACCCATATCATCTACCCGGCCTATAAACGGCGAAACGTAGGTGGCGCCTGCTTTTGCAGCCAAAATTGCCTGTCCCGCAGAAAAAATCAATGTACAGTTTGTTTTTATTCCTTTGTCAGTAAAATATTTAATAGCTTTTATCCCATCCTTAATCATTGGCACTTTCACCACAATGTTTTTGTGCAATGCAGCAAGTTTTAAACCTTCTGCAACCATGCCATCAAAATCTGTAGAAATCACTTCAGCACTAATATCACCTTCCACCATTTCGCAGATATCGACATAATGTTTCATAACAGCTTCGCTGCCTTTAATGCCTTCTTTTGCCATTAACGATGGATTGGTTGTAACGCCATCTAAAATACCAAGATCGTAAGCTTCTTTAATTTGTGCGAGGTTTGCTGTGTCAATAAAAAATTTCATGGAAAAGATTTAAGATGTAATAATTAAGTTTAGTTTATCAATATTTTGTTCAAAAACTATTTTTGCAACCGCATTTTTAGTCGCAAAGATAAAGACTGAAATATAGATGCAAACGACAAATTATAAGAAGATAAGAAAGAAGAATTTCGTAAAGAAATTAGGAACTTATACGAAATAAAAATGGCAAGTTACTTACATCGCACCGCTCAACCATCTACCCTTGCCACCTTCCGGTTCTGGGGGAGTTCAACAGGAGCTGGTCGTATAAGACTTGCCAGTGCAAATATAGGGGTTGATTTTTAAAAATTGAAATCAAATGTATTTTTCAAGTTTTCTTGTATAAAAATCTTTAAAAAAAACTGCTATTGCATTGCTATAACTGTTGCTTTTTATTAAAATAAAATAGGCCTACCAGGTTTTTAAATCCTTTTTGTTAAAAGAATATTCAGGCGTAGGTATTATTTCTTCGTCGTTTATTTCATACCAAGGCTATAAATTTTCGTTGGCAGGATTGCGAAGTACATGAATATCTTGTGCAGGCATATAACTCTGTGCAAGTAAATATATTTTGTTACCGACGGTATTTCTAGCTACAGCTAAAATAATTTCTGCATGGCCTGGAAAACCGCCCTTGATGAATATGTCACCAGCTTTAATGCCATAAAAATTATTCACAAATTGCATTTGCTTTGCAAGCGATGCAGAGCCACACATACCAAAAACCCTGTCTAAGTAATTTGTAAAATTTTCTCTTGTAAAGGGAGGTTTAAATCGATATTGTGTTCGGTCATTATCAATAAAAATAATCTCACCGAACCTTTTATTGTCAAACAAATATTCTGAACGCAATCTAATTATTGCATCCGCACATTGCTGTAAATTTTTTTTACCTACTGAAATATTTATTACTGCAAATTGTGCCGTCTGGTTTTGCTTTTCGGTACCATCGTATAAATAAACAGTTTTATTCTTCTTTAAAGGAATTTGCAACAACCATGCTCCAAAGGAATTTTGGTCGTTTGGTGCTCGTTCGTAGCCATGCGGCAGGGGAATGTCCAATATTTTTGCATAGCCATTTCCTAGCGTTTCAGGATTTGTAGCATTAACCAAAGTGTACTGGGGTGAAAACTGCGAAGTACTATTTTTGAAGGAAATTAAGACGGGTATTATAAAAAACAACCATAGCATCAACTGCATAAAATATTTTGTACTATGATTCAATCTCTGCCATAATCCATAAAAGTAGGTCGCTTAATCATCCAGATCTTCCAATGCGCCCTGCAACTCATTGTAGCTATGGTTATCTTTTGCGAGTTTGGCCTCTTTCATCCCTTTTTCGTAGGTATCAATAGCAGCTTTAATGTCATTCATCCTTTCCTGCAGTTTACCTAAATGATAGTAAGAACCCACATAAGTCGGTTCATTTTTCAAAATATGTTCAAACAATAATTTCGCCAAGGCATCCTCCCCTATTTTTATGTGCTCTAACGCAAGCGCATGTTGTAAAAATGCATCATTGGGCGATGCCTTCAAAAACGCTTTTAGCTGTTCAACTCTATCCATTAAATATTTTTTATCTCACAATTAAAGTATCATTTTCTAACTTATATTTGCATTTTAGTTGCATAAACAACTTATTTTAAAACACGCATATGAAAATACTAGTTTGCATAAGCAAAACGCCTGATACAACGGCAAAAGTAGCCTTCAGCGATAACAATACGAAATTTGAAAGTGCAGGTGTGCAATGGATCATTAACCCATACGATGAATGGTATGCATTGGTGAGAGCCATTGAATTGAAAGAAGCAGATCCTACTACCGTATTACATTTAATAAATGTTGGTGGCGTAGAGAGTGAGCCTATCATTCGCAAGGCCCTTGCACTTGGCGGCGATGAGGCCATCAGGGTAAATACAGATACAACAGATAGTTTTAATATAGCTACACAAATTGCTGCCGTTGCTAAAGACGGCGGTTACGATTTAGTATTTACCGGCAAAGAAACCATTGACTACAACGGTTCTTCTATTGGCGGTATGGTGGCAGAAATACTAGATCTGCCTTATATTTCTCACGCAATAAAATTTGATCTTGATGGCGGCAGTGCAGTAGTAGTCAGAGAAATAGATGGTGGTGAAGAGACAGATAAAGCTGCATTACCATTAGTTGTTAGCTGCCAGAAGGGAATGGCTGAACAACGCATTCCGAATATGAAAGGAATTATGGGTGCACGTACCAAACCTTTAAAAGTTACAGAACCTGTAGCGGCAGAAAGCTATACAAGCATTGCATCATTTGATTTACCACCTGCAAAAGCTGGGGTAAAACTGGTAAGTGCCGAAAACCCTGAAGAACTGGTGAGACTATTGCACGAAGAAGCAAAGGTTTTTTAAAGCTTCCTCTTTAGCCAAGCGGCAGAAAGCATAGAACAGCATTATTATATTTAAACATTACTAATTTTTAATACCATGGTACTAGTATTTATAGATCAACAAGACGGTCACATAAAAAAAACATCTTTTGAAGCAGCATCTTATGCAGCAAAAGTTGCAGAAGTAACAGGTACAACTGCCGAAGGAATACTAATAGGTACCGTAAACGATAATGTTGCTACTTTAGGCAATTACGGGCTCACCAAAGTGCACACTTTGGCCGACGCAAATCTCAATAATTTTGACGCACAGGTTTACACAAAATTAATAGCCGCTACCGCTGAAAGTGCCGATGTTATTGTGTTTTCCAACAACACCACTGGTAAAGCAATTGCGCCAAGGTTGAGTGTGCGTTTAAAAGCCGGATTGGTATCTGGTGCGGCTGCCTTACCTGATTTAAGTAACGGATTTACGGTAAAGAAAACGGTATTTAGCGGTAAAGCATTTGCAAATATTACCGTAAATACTGCTAAGAAAATAATAGCTTTAAACCCTAACTCTTTTAACGTAATTACAACTGGTGGCACTGCGGAAGTTGTTGCTTTAAATATAACTACAGATGCCGCAAAAGTACAAGTGGTAAGCACAGACCTTGTAAAGGGCGAAGTACCATTGGGAGAAGCTGATATTGTGGTAAGTGGTGGCCGTGGTTTAAAAGGCCCTGAAAACTGGGGAATGATAACCGACCTTGCGCATTTATTGGGTGCAGCTACCGCCTGTAGTCGTCCGGTGGCAGATATTAACTGGCGCCCTCACCATGAGCATGTAGGTCAAACTGGTTTAGCCATTGCACCAAATTTATACATAGCTGTTGGCATATCAGGAGCCATACAGCACCTTGCAGGCGTAAACCGCAGTAAAACGATTGTTGTGATAAATAAAGACCCTGAAGCACCCTTTTTTAAAGCAGCAGATTATGGTATTGTAGGTGATGCTTTTGAAGTGATGCCAAAGATTATAGAAGCCGTAAAAAAACTTAAAGCATCTTAAACTTTTGACGTTGTATATATTTAAGCCTTTTCAATAACATTGGAAAGGCTTTTGTTTTTATATTTGCCCTTTAGAAAAATCCATGAAGAAGATCGAACTCGAAATAGTAGCCCTTTCTCACAGTATTACTCAAACACAATCTTATGCAGTTGTGCTGGGAGAAATAAATGGCCTTAGAAGATTACCCATTGTAATTGGTGGTTTTGAAGCTCAGGCAATAGCCGTAGCGCTGGAAAGAATGAGCCCGAGCCGCCCACTTACCCACGACCTTATGAAAAATTTTATGATGGCATTTCGGGTAGATATGCACGAAATAGTCATCAACGATTTGCAGGAAGGTATTTTTTACTCCAAACTAGTTTGCAGTTCTGAAAATGATACGGTTGAAATTGATTCCCGTACATCTGATGCGCTTGCACTTGCCGTAAGATTTGGCTGTCCTATTTATACCTACGATAATATTTTGGACCAGGCAGGTGTAATGATGGATGAAGAAATGAGCCCAAAACAGGAAATGCCGGCAAATATTCCCGCAGGTTCCCTCAATAAAAATGACAGCCTGCGCACCATGAGCCTCGAAGAATTAAATGTATTGCTCACAGAAGTATTGGAAAGCGAAGATTACATAAGAGCAATTGCCATAAGAGATGAAATTAAAAGCAGGGGGAGGAATTAGCGTACATGTTTTTTATGTAAAGCGTATCAAACATTTATACATCAAACCAAGGTTAACTATAAAGATAGAAATTATCCCGTCTTTCACAGAGCAAAGTATTAGCTAGTTTCATACGATATGTAAGAAAAACCTAATTTGCTTTGTCACCTGATTAAAATGGAACTGGAATTTGACGGAGTGGCTTTGTGATAATACTTGTAAACTTTGTCTACAATTAATAACCCACAATGATTTAGTTAAGTGAACAGATCATATAAGAAGACCCTCCAAAAATACATTCCTTATAATATTCACGTATTAAAGCAAAGCAACCACTAACTATACCGTTAAGATTATGCGTTTAAACACCAATTTTAAAGAGAAGTACATTTTACTCTTACTATGTTTCAGTTACATGCTATCATACGGACAAGACACTCGAATTGACGACAAAAATACAATTGGCTGGTATGCTTATATCGGCACATTTAACCTTAATAAAAAATGGAGTATACATACAGAATACCAGTGGCGCAGAAACAATGTAATTACCAACTGGCAACAGGGTTTATTGCGCACCGGTATTAACTATAAAGTACATCCGAAACTAACTTTGAGAGTAGGCTACGCCATGGTAGAAACATACAACTATGGCGACATTCCCATCAACGCTTTCGGTAAAAATTTTACCCAACACTGGGCCTACGAAATGGCAACGCTAAATGACAACATAGGCAGTGTAGTATTGAGCCACCGCTTTATGCTGGAGCAAAGATGGATTGGGCGCTATACGAACGCATCGTTAACCGAAGAAGATCAATATTTTTATGTAAACCGTTTTCGGTACTTGTACATGATGCAAATACCACTAAAAGGAAAAGCTATTGCCGATAAAACCCCTTACGCTGCCATTTACGATGAGGTACTTTTAGGCTTTGGCAAAAATGTAAATGAAAATGTATTTGACCAAAATAGATTGGGTCTTTTATTGGGGTATCGTTTTTCTCCTCAATTAAGATTAGAAGGCGGTTTTTTAAGCCAGATAGTTCAATTATCCCGAGAAGTTGGCGGCAGAAACGTTTTTCAATATAATAACGGATTAATTGTTTCCGTTATTGTAAATGCTGATCTCTCTAAAAAAGTTGAATAATAACAGATTCCATTCTTACGATCAGCATTGGCGCATTCAGGTTCCATATCTATAAAACAAAATAATTCGTCCTAAAAGATATTTCCAACCCTTTGCGGAATATCAATCCAGCTTGATTTTGCTAACTTGCATTTATTGCACATAAAAAATACAGGCATTTTCGTTATATTTTCTAACCAAATATTTGCCTAGAAAATAGATGCTACAGCTTTGCCCGAAGATAAAATGCTTTTTTGGATTGCCGCCGTAACATAAGGCAGGTGCAAATAAGTACCCCTGCTTTTGCTCGGGTGGTTATTGAACACATTTTTTTCCGATTTTCCGCTAACAAATTTTATAAAAATGTTTACGCTACTCCGCATAGATTCTGATAACATTGTCTTTAAACCTATTGTAGCCCTCTTCGATAAAGATTTGCAAGTTAGGGATGGAGATGAACATTCCTTTTGTGCGCAGTTTAATAAAATTGATGCAATTAAAAATGTAGTGGTTTGCTTTGCAGAGAATGAAGCCATCGGTTGTGGTGCATTTAATGAATATGACAACGAAACTGTTGAGGTAAAACGAATGTTTGTAAAACCGGCACATA
>JBJXGJ010000084.1:0-2926 GCA_046153805.1 Ferruginibacter sp.
TTTTTTACAGATGCGTATGGTACAGCAGTAGGCGTTATAAATGCCGATGCTCCTTTTAAAGTTGTTATTGAAGCCCATGCAGATGAAATAAGCTGGTTTGTGAATTACATTTCTGCAGAGGGATTAATTTACCTCAAAAGAAATGGCGGTGTAGATCACCAGATTGCACCAAGCATGCGTGTAGCGATCCACGGAAAAAAAGGAAAAGTACGTGCAGTATTCGGCTGGCCCGCCATACACACCCGTATGAGCAACAACGAAAACAAAGAACCTCAACCAAAGGTAGAAACCTTGTTTCTTGATTGTGGTGCCCGCAGTAAAAAAGAAGTAGAGGCTTTGGGGATACATATAGGCGCAGTGGCTGTGTACGAAGAACAATACGAAGAGCTGGCGCATGGTTATTTAATAGGTCGTGCTTTTGATAACAGGGTGGGAGGTTTTATGATTGCAGAAGTTGCCCGTTTGCTAAAAGAAAATAAGAAGAAATTACCTTTTGGTTTATACATTGTAAATGCTGTGCAGGAAGAAATAGGCCTGCGTGGTGCAGAAATGATTGCCCGCCGTATAAAACCTGATGTAGCCATTATTACAGATGTAACACACGACAGCACTACACCTATGATCAACAAAATGATAGAGGGAGATTGTGCCTGCGGTAAAGGGCCATCACTTTGTTATGGGCCCGCAGTACACAATAAATTGCTCGATTTTGTGCAGGCTGCGGCAGATAAAAATAAGATTCCATACCAAATGAGGGCTGTGAGCAGAAGCACCGGCACTGATACAGAATCTTTTGCTTACGCCAACGATGGATGCCCGAGCGTTTTAATATCAATACCGCTTCGTTACATGCATACAACGGTAGAAATGCTGCACAAAGATGATATTGAAAATACAGTGAAACTGATGTATGAAATGCTGATAGCACTTACTCCTAAAACGAACCTGAGCTATTTTAAATAATTTATAATGGAGGACAACGGTAAACTTTTCAGGCTTTTCGGAACCTTGTTTTTTACATTCCTTGGTTTTTTGTTGGTCTTGTTTTTAATTATGATAGGGCTTAGGTTACTCTTTGGCGTGCTAGATTATCTGCCGTGGTTTTCCGTTATGTTCACCTTATTTGTGGTGTGCGTGCCGGCGGTCCTTTTTTTAACCGTTTACTATATTTACTTTAAACAAACCGGTGGTCATTTTTCAAAATCCGTTAGAGTATTTTCTTACATCGTTTTTACAGTAGCTGTTGCTGCGTGGCTCTATTTTTGGGGACAGGATCTGATCATTTTTTTTAAACACCATTACAACGGCATATCTGAATACAACTGTTATAACCTGGCATTTTTATCTGCTAATATTTTCGCCATATTTTTTGTAGGAATAGTACAGGCATTAAAAGCAAAAAAAGAGATTCCCTGGATGGAAAGGGAGAGGGATTGGGAAAAATGAGCGGTCTCTTATTTTTATTTTTTATCCTCCGTTTTGAGGATATTTTTTTACCAGACAATTGTCATTTTGTACATTGTTGTTAGAAGTTATTAATATGCAGCAAAACTCCAGTAATAAAAAATCCGGTTCAACATCAAAAGGGCTTTCGATAGCCAAAGCGGGGAAGCAAAAACTATCGAAGAATCAGGAAGCATTTAATAAGCTTACGCAAAGAATTGAGCGGTTACAAAAGGAAATTGAAAAAAAGCAGTTGCAGTTTGATCTTGCTTTAAAAATGTACGGAACCGAAGTTTATCCATCAAAACAATTGGCAAACCAACATAGACGGGAATTGATGACCGTGTTAATGGGACATTATACCGGTAAAAAGCTTGCCAAAAATGACCAGCAAAATCTAAAGCAAATTTTAAGAGAGCATTTGCAGATTTATCTTGTTAATCTTGATACGGAGGTTGATGCAGAAGTGAAAAAGATATTCAATTTATTGGAAGGAAGTGATTACGATAAGCAACTGGAACAAGAGAAGGAAGAAGTTAGAAAGAGAATGGTGGTCGATCTTAAAAAGATGAAAGTAGATGTGAATGATGTAGATATAGATGATCTGGAAGCCGTGCAGCAAAAGTATTACGAAACCCAACAGAGGTTGTTTGAGGAGCAGATTGAAAAAGAACAGAACCAGCACCAGCAAAAATCCGAAAAAAAGAAATCGGTAAAACAGCAGGAAGCAGAGAAAATAGAGCAGGAGGTGAACGAACTGAAACAAAAAAATATTGGAACAATTTACAAGCAACTTGCTAAACTGTTTCACCCGGATCTTGAGCAGGATGCAAAAAGAAAACTGGAGAAGGAAATTTTAATGAAAGAACTTACCGCAGCGTATGAAGCAAAGAATCTTCATGCTTTGCTTTCGCTGGAATTGAAATGGATACACAAAGAAAATGAACACCTGGAAAACCTGACGGAGGAGAAACTTGCCGTCTATTTGCAGATTTTAAAAGAACAAGTACGGGAACTTGAATTTGAAAAAAGTGAAATATACGAGCAACCACAATACCGGGTATTGTTCAAGGCTTTTGGTTGGGGTATACAACGCTATCCTGTACAGACTGTTCAAAATCATTTGCATGAATTGCAACAAGGGGTAGAATATTTGAAAAGCGATATGGTCGATTTTTCATCTGACTATGGGCTTCGTTACATTAAGCAAATGATAAAACAATGGAAGTTAGTGAGAGAGCAAGACGAGGATGAAGAAATGTTGCGTATGTAAAAGGAAGATCAGTTGAAAGGGTTCTAAAGGGCATCTCTAAAAACTAAACCCACATAAGTTATATTAATAAATATATGTAATACGTTGCTTATTATATAATTGTGGTGTATATTTCAGTATGAAAAAATTTAAACGCAGCAAGGCTATTGGTTTTTTTGATGAAGATTTTCGTTTACAAAAACTTACCCAACTAGGTGACCCTTTGGCCAG
>JBJXGJ010000028.1:0-2998 GCA_046153805.1 Ferruginibacter sp.
GTGAAAAGTGAAAAGTGAAAAGTGAAAAGTGAAAAGTGAAAAGTGAAACAAAGGTAAGGGGAATTAGGGAGAATCGAAAGGTTTTTTTTGCCTTTTTAGCGTGGGCTTAATGCCCGCGCTAAAAAAGTTATTCCTTAATAAAACTCACCCCTCTCCCTTCGCCTTTTGCTTTCAGAAAATACATTCCTTGCGGCAAATTGGAAATATCTATGTTTTCTTTGCCATTTACCGAAAATGATTTTACCGTTTCTCCCATTACATTTAACATAAAAAACTGTGCATTTTTTGCCGTTTCAATCGTCAATGTACTTTGTGTAGGGTTGGGATAATATTGAAAATGAGGAGTTTGCGTTGCGTCTGCAATTCCTACAAAATCGCTAAAAGTGGTCGTTTCAAGATTTGTAACAATTGGCAAATTATAATCAAAATAAATTTCTGCTTTGTTGCTTACGCTCGAATTTTGCGGTAAAGTACTTTTCGTTTTAATTTTATACACCACAAAACCATGACTTTCAGGTTCATTAGAAAAAGAATCAGCAAGTTGAATATTTTCAAAATAAAACTGTAATACATTGCTTTTTAAGTCAATATGCGCATCATGCGAAGTTTCGATAATTTGTAAACTTGCCAAATCATATTTTGCTGCATCTAAACTATCCACAATTACCACATTTTCGGCAGGATAATTTCCTGTATTTTGAAAGCGAATCAAATAATGCAAATAATCGCCAATTTTATCATTATGCAAAAGCTTTCCCTCTAAACAAGTCTTATCATTTGGGTCATAAGCCGCTAACAGTATTTGTTTCAATGTAGCCGAATTGTTAAATAAATTCACATCATTTGCTAAGGAAATGTTTGCATCAAAAGAAATTTGGTCGTTAATGTTATTCGTAGGTGGTGGCAGAATGTTCATAGTAATATTAATTGTGCGGCTTTCAAAAGGCTGCGAATTGCTATAATTCCACATTAATTGATTGGTCGTTTGACTCGCAGGAGAAACACTTGCGTTCAGAAAATTCATCTTATTTCCTTGGAAACCAAGGGTTATATTTCCATTTGCTACGGTTGTACCGATGTTTTTATAATGAATTTGGTAAGTTGCATCAAAACCTGGACGGGCAGGAATAATTGGGATAAAAGTGATTTCTACATCTGCGAAAGAGCCATTTGGCGTAATGCAAAAATCTTGGGTTAGAACATTGTTATTGTTATTAGGGAAAGAAATATTAGTAGTGCTGGCAGAGAAATAAGTAGGATTTGAAACTTGGGGACTAAGGGAAAAATTGCCCGTGCCTAAATGAGTAAGGTAATTGCCTGTTTGATTACTACAAGTATAATAAGTATTGTTGCCATCATTGATTGAAATAGGCACAAAAGAAGATACTGGATCAGTTGCTGTACAACCATTCATATCCAAATCTAATGAGGTTTGCCCTGAAAGAGTATTGTAATTGCCGCCAGGTGTGTAGGTACAAAACGTACTTACAAAGGCACTTGGTACCCTGTTTTGAACATACGCTATTTCTGCTAGATCTGCACAAACATAAGTCAGATTGGGACAATTTGTTAACAACGATAATATTGATTCGGGGCTTCCATTTTTAAGAAATAGCGTTGTCATTGGGTTATTATTGCAATCTAGCTGAGTCAAGGCTGTATTATTCGACAAATCTAAACTTGCAAGCTGGTTATTACTGCAACGTAAGTCATTCAAGGCTGTATTATTCAAAACATCTAAACTTGTAAGTTGGTTACTGTAGCAATATAAGAACTTCAAACCTATATTATTCGACAGATCTAAACTTGTAAGTTGGTTATCATAGCACCATAAATTAACCAAGGCTGTATTATTCGACAGATCTAAACTTGTAAGTTGGTTATCATAACAACGTAAAGTACTCAAGGCTATATTATTCGATACACCTAAACTGGTTAGTTGGTTGCCATAACACCATAAAGTATTTAATGCTATATTATTCAATACATTTAAACTAGTTAGTTGGTTATTCTGGCAATTTAAAATCTGCAATATTGTATTATTCGATAGATTTAAACTTGTAAGTTGATTGTCATTGCAGTGTATGAGTTCCAATGCTGTATTATTTGACAAATCTAAACTTATAAGTTGGTTATGACCGCATCCTAACCATTGTAAATCGGGATTATTCAACACATTTAAACTTGTAAGTTGGTTATTATGGCAGTCTAAAGTGGTCAATGCTATATTATTCGACACATTTAAACTTGTCAGTTGGTTATTATAGCAATGTAAATCGAGCAATGCTATATTATTCGACACATTTAAACTTGTCAGTTGGTTATTATGGCACTTAAGCTCGGTTAAATTAACAAAAGCCTCAATCCCTGTCATATCATTAATAATAGAATTTGACACATCTAAAGAAGTTTTTGCTTGTGCTTCACTTATTTGGATTTGCCCATCGTTATTAGTATCAACGCCTAATAAAATTAACTTGTTTTTAAAATTCGGATCAGGAATGTTCACAATTTGTGCTTTCGCGCCTACTACTCCGCAGAGGAGGCAAAGAAAATACAATAGCTTCTTCATAAAGTTTACTTTTTTAATGATATACAGTGATTTTGTTTATAATTACGTACTAATTTGCTTTTTGGCATATATGCTTTGTATTCAAAAGGCAATGAAATTCTCAATACATTTACTTAGTGCGCTCACAACATAAAACCTAAGCAACAAAAACGAAAATATTTTTATTTTCACAGAAGAGGCAAAGAAAATACAATCATTTTTCATACAGATTACTTGTTAAGAACCTAAATGATTTTGCTCAAAAAAATAAGCAATCGCAAGGTGAGTACTTTATAGGAAGTAAAAAGCGTAATTGGATAAGTGTCGAAATGCGCGGATAAGTGTCGATTTTTTTTTGAAAATGAAAAAAACTAAACTTCTTTCAAGAAATTTAGCTTTTTTTAGGTGTTTTTTATCGCATTTTATTCTTTAATAAAACTCACCCCC
>JBJXGJ010000041.1:0-19320 GCA_046153805.1 Ferruginibacter sp.
ATGAAAAAACGAGTAAAAAAACACTAAAAAATAGAATAGCAGCGTAAAAAGCAAAACTTAAAATATCAAAAAAAATAATACTTAAAAAATTATAGAAAAAATAAAGGGTTTTTAGAGATGCCCTTAAATCAATTGTGGCTGCCGGTTGTAAAACCCCTACTGTATTGGTTCGGGCAGCAGTTTGTGTTTTTAAATTAATATCAGGATAAACATCAAAAACATTATTTGCACCAACTGTTACAGTTAAAATCTTTGATGCTTTAAAACCTACTGTAAAATCAGTAATTGTTCTTCCACCAAAAACCGAGTGCTCAGTGGCTAAAAACTGTCCGTTAATTGTTTGTCCTTCTACCAATCCATTACCGTTTATATCAGCTGTGTTAGGATCTGTTACAGCACCAAAATAAGTATGACGTAAAAAGAACTCCAGTTTTTTATAATTAAGTGTATTTATTAGTGCAAGTTTTGATCTTGGAACAGCTGATTCTAAATAAATACGGCTGGCCTCATCAAAATAGTTATTAAGATTGCCTGTATTTTTTAAAATATCCGATGCTTTTATACCGCCCACTTTTCTGGTTTGGGATATGGTTCCTGCTAAGTCGGTTTTCAAAGTAAATCCATCAAAATTAAATTTATTAGAAACTATATAATCAATTCCTTTAGATTCAGTATTAATAGCGTTTGTAAAGAATGTTGCAGATGTGGCACCGGCAGAGTCAAATGCTTGCTGAAGTAATAATTGGTCGCCAGTTTGTGTTCCCTCAGGACGTGCAAATTGACCAGTTAATATAATACGGTCTCTAATTTTGATAAAATAGCCGTCAACCGTAAAAGTTAAATTCGAATTAGGGACTTTGTATGTTACACCAGTGCTATAACTGCTGGAAGTTTCCTGCTTTAAATTTGGAATACCTAAAACTGATGCGGCTTTAGATTCATTTGTAAACGTACCAACCTCATAAGGAACACCGCCTATAAACTGGATACTTGTAGAGTTAAAATATTGTTGTTGGAGTGATGGTGCTCCAAATCCCGTAGCCACTGTTCCTCTTAAGTTTAAACCTTCAGTTACCTTAATTCTTGTAGCAAATTTGTAGCTAAAAGTACTACCAAAATCAAAGTAATTTTCAAAACGCACTGCAGCATTTAATAACCAAGCTTTAGTAGGATTTAATTCTACATCAACAAACACAGTCTGACTGTTTCCGTTTTTGCTCAAAGCATTTTCTGACCTAAAGCCCGGAAAAACCTGTGCACCGCCTGGTCTGCCACTTCCAAAAAAAAGTTGGCAATTGTGTTGCAATTGTAGTGGGTGTAGCTGGTGCACCATTTATATCAAAGCACTCACATGACTTTTGATCACCAGCTTTCATTTTATAGCTTTCTAGTCTTACCTCAGCACCTACTGCTAAGTTTAAACCAGCCAACACATCATACTCATGTGAAAAATCAACATTGGAGGTGTTTTCCGAAAATCCTAATTTACCTGCTTCAAATTCTTTAGGAGATTTAAGGCCAAGTGTGGCATTGGAGGTATTTTTTATGGTATACTTAAACTGATTTTGACCGTAGGTATTACTGACGTCATAATTCCAATTTCCTAATTTTCCATTTTTTAACCAACTCCAATAGATACGTCGGTAATATAAGAACCAATTTCTGGCAAAAATCCGTTAGGATATAATTCTGTAAGTGTTCTGTTTTGTACAGGCCTTCTGAAAAAACCTGCGCTGTTACCATCTCGTATGCCATAGCCGCCAAAAGTGTAAAAAGTATGCTTTGGATTTATTGGCAAAGACGAATTCATAAATAACTGCTCGCCCGATAATCTGGATTGACCAATCCTCATATTAAAATCTCTTCTTTCCAATCCTCTAAATGCAGGTTCATTATTAGTGACATTGGAGCCTGCACCAACGATAGCAGATATTGCAGATTGCATTGTTGCAATGGCATTAGCATTAAATGGTTCAAAGCATTAAATCCAATGAGTCTGAATTGGGGAAAATGCCTACCGGAAAAATAGACTCATAAAAATGCAGCCGTTAAACACTTTCTTAAGGCGCTACTTACTCTAATATCTTAACCTCCGTTCTTCGGTTAATAGCCTTGCCCTCTGCTGAAGCATTTGAAGCAACAGGTACGGCACTTCCATATCCTTTTGCAGTAAGCCTGCTGTTATCAATACCTTTTGTAATCAGATAGGCCATTACTGATTTTGCCCTATCCATTGACAATAAAATATTTGCTGCCGGTTTACCCACATTATCCGTATGCCCACCAATTTCAATTCGCTCATCATCTTTTCTGTTAAGGTAAGCCACCAATTCATCTAACACAGGGAACGATTCAATTTTAAGATCTGCTTTGCCTGTTTCAAAATTTACATCGTCCAGTACAAATGTTTTTGATGCCTGGTGAAAAAGATCCACCTTCTGGGCAGTTTTATATGACTGTTTAGGACCCAAAGCAGGAATATCCAACGTTATGTTGCTTACTGAGTCTTTAAAACCCAATATAAAAATATCGTACTTATCTCCTGCTGGTAATCTTAGAGAAAACTTACCGTTTTCCTGACTTAAACCCTGGTATTCTTTATGGGTAAGCTGGCTACGAAAAACGACAATCTCATTAGCAAGCAAGTTCTTTTTAAAGTCAGAAATAGTTACATCTACTGGCGCATCTTTTGCCTGCGAGGCATCCTGCTGTTGCGTATTTGATTGAGCGTGTGTTATGGTAATTGATAATAAAACCAAACCGAAAAGTGATAGGATTTTTTTCATTGTAATCTGTATTTTTAAGTTTTAAAGATAATAATTTAAAGTAACAGCGGGAGTGGCCAAATTATTTTTGCTCGTTATTTAATCATTAATATAGTTCCCTTTAAAACCGGTGTGGCATTATTTAAATTAATTAAGTAGGTATAAGCACCGGCAGGCAGTAATTGTCCATTAAAAAAACCGTTCCATGGTGCAAAGCTGCTTTTGCGCTCAAAGACTACCTGTCCGTACCGGTTAAATAAAGTAAGTTGGTGGTTTGGATAAGCTTCTAGCCCAAACACATTCCAAGTATCATTCTTTCCATCTCCATTTGGAGTAAAAGCACTGGGAATAAATATTCCATTGTAAATTTTTATCTCCACAGAATCTGACACAATACCGCAATAATTAACAGCCGTTAAAATATATTTAAAATCACCGGGTGGAGTTACTACAGGTGTAAGTGATGAAACATCTGTTATAAAACTATTGGGCGACCACGAGAAGCTTTGAAAATTGCCTGAAATATTTCCTGCGAGTTGAATAGGTTTCCCGGGAATGGAAATTTGATCAATACCGGCGTTTACAAAAAGTTTTGTGATGATAGTCAAATTAACAGAAGCTGTATCTGCGCAGCCGAAGGTATTTTTCACCTCTACATTATAACTCATGCTTTGCAAAGGTGCGGCCTGTGTATTGGGAAGCAAAGGAGAACTTAAAAACTGTATGGGAAACCAGGAATAACTGTCACCACCAGTAGCTTGTAAAAAAGCACCTGTGCCTGCACAAATTGTATCGCTGATAGCAGTTGCAATTGCCACTGGAGCTGGGTTTACAACAATATTAGTAGAAACAAGCACAAAACATCCGTTTGCCGCGGTCACTTTCACAGTATAATTTCCCCCATTTGGTAATTGTGCATTTGGTAAGACCAGCTGGCTTGCTGTTGACGTAAAATTTGCAGGGCCTTGCCAATCGTAGGAAACACCACCAGATGCTGAAAGGACAATGCTATTGTTTTCGCACAAAGGAGAATTTCCTGTTATTACCGCTGTAGGCTTTGGGTTTACGGTAATAGTAATTGGAGAAGAAGACGTTCTACACTGTGGAGAAGAAAAATTACTGGCCTCTGCAACCTGTAGTCTGAAATTATAAACACCAACAGCAACGTTTGCAGCAGATTGAAATTGTAAGTTGGTTGTATTTTGGCCTGCGATATTTGTATAAGCGCCACCATTAAAACTCTGTTGCCATTGGTAGGCAGGCATATTGTAACCTGCAGAAACACTTGCACTTAAATTGACAGTTTGGTTTGCGCCCTCACAAATGCTTGCCGTATTGCTATTGCTGCCCGTTATTGTAAGAGTAACTAGTGGGCCACATGCCCTGAAGGTAATATCATCTAAAGCAAGATCGTTACCACAACCTCCGGCTGCATTATTTACCATTCGCAAAACAATATCTGTACTGCCTGCCCCTGTAGTAAAAAAGGCCGGCTTTCTTATCCACGTTGGGGACAACGTAGGTGGAATATTTCCGGTGGGGGTTGATTGAAGAACAGTTCCATCTGTTTGTTCTATCGAAAAAGTAATATTGGGTTGGTTAGCGTTTCCATTGCATGCACTTGGTAAAACAACATTCATTATCCAGCCAGCAAATTCATAGGTTGTATTTGGGCATAAACCCCTTACAGTATCCACATAAAAAGCCCTTGGTTCAACAGACGCATTGATCAACATAAAATAACCATTGGCATTGCCTGTATGGTCTTGTGTAAGGGTGTGCCATGTGTTGCCGAAACATTGACTGGTATTGCTTCTTACAGTATAAAAACCATCAGTAGGGCAATCATCTGAAAAGTACGTATAATTAGTAGCAGCCAACGGGCCTCCGGGATTTGGACCGGCCCCAAAATCGAAATTTACTATTGTGTCTCCCAAATTACCGGAACAAGTTTGCGTATAAGCCTGATTACAAGCGAGGAAAAATAAAACCATTAATATAAATCGCATAGAAAGAGAATTAATTTTTTTTACAATTGACCTTATTAAAGTTAATTAAAAAAACGAAAGGTGTTTAACGTTGGAAAGAAATTTTTGCCTTTACATCAATTGCGCAAATAGGCTGCTTTGGTGTACTAGTTGTCTTGAATATTTACATGCTGTTTCAAAAAGATTTAATAGTTGGTAACTTTTAGTGTGCGTAATAAAAGTTGAAAAAAGATTTATGGCTGCGCATAGCCGGGATTGAAGTGAATGCCGCTGCCTTTGAGCGGCAGCAACGCAAAGCCCGATACAGATGTTGGGAAACGATACATGGATCATGCTCCGCATTTTTTTACCGTAAAGACACTGAGACGCAAAATAGTTTAAAACATTTTTTGCCTCTTTTCTTTTTGTTCTTTTAGCAATCACCGCGGAGAATAGGAATTAAAAGAGTTTACGCAGAGAAGTTGACCGACAAAACGCTGAAATGCAAGATAGTTTTTCGTCATTTTTATCCTGTTTTGATCCTTTCTCAATTGTAAAAAATCACAATCTTGTTTGCAACCTTACAACCATTTCATTTTTCCAGCCTGTAAATGTACCTGCAATAATTTGTGCCCGAGCCTCAGTAACAAGCCACAAATAAAAAGCCAGATTGTGCACACTTGCAATAGTGAGACCTAGGTATTCTTTGCCTTTAAAAAGGTGGCGCAAATATGCTTTGCAGTAAAAATTACTTGTGGGGCAATCAATGCCATCGTCAATAACGGAAAAGTCGTTCTCCCATTTTTTATTATCAATGTTTATGATGCCTTTGCTGGTAAACAACATAGCGTTGCGGCCATTGCGAGTGGGCATTACGCAATCAAACATATCGACACCGAGTGCGATGTTTTCTAATATGTTCCATGGCGTGCCAACACCCATTAAATAACGGGGTTTATTTACTGGTAAAATATCACAGCACAGTTCCGTAAACTCATACATTTTCTCTGTAGGCTCTCCTACTGACAGCCCACCAATGGCGTTGCCTACTGCATTTTTAGATGCAACAACCTGCGCCGACTCAGTACGTAAATTTTTATAGGTGCTGCCTTGTACAATGGGGAAAAGGTTTTGCGTGTAGCCGTATTTATCTGGTGTACTATTGAAGTGTGTGATACATCTATCAAGCCAGCGGTGTGTAAGTTCCATGCTTTTTTTTGCATATTTTTCGTCGCTAGGAAAAGGTGGACATTCATCAAACGCCATGACAATATCGCCGCCTATAATGCGCTGTGTATCCATTACATTTTCGGGCGTAAATAAATGTTTACTACCATCAATATGCGATTTAAAAACGACACCTTCTTCTGTAATTTTTCGACTGTTGGCCAATGAGAAAACCTGGTAGCCCCCACTGTCGGTCAGTATGGGTTTGTCCCATCCATTAAATTTATGCAAGCCGCCTGCCGCTTCTAAAACCTGTAATCCAGGGCGTAAATATAAATGATAAGTATTGCCTAGAATTATCTGCGCTTTTACTTCATTCTTTAATTGTTGTTGCGTAACTGCCTTTACAGTGCCTACCGTACCAACAGGCATAAAAATGGGCGTTTGTATGATACCATGATCTGTTGTTATGTTGCCTGCGCGGGCTTTTGATGAATTATCTGTTACTTCTAAATTAAATTTTAATGCAGCCATAGCGGCAAAAATAGTTTATTGAAACTTTAATTTGGGAGAAAAAACCTTTACAAAATTTAAGAGAAACTGTAAGAGAATGATAAGTGTACGTAGCTGTAAAACCATAATTTTGCAGGTATGACTTCCACTACACTAATGGAGCATTGGCCATTGCTTATTTTTATCATTTTCTGCTTTTTTGCCGCTGTTCGTTTTTTTTATTTTTCTTTCTTTTTTGCAAGATTGGCTTTTTACAAACCTAAACCGAAAACAACCGCCAGAACAAACCCAGTGAGTGTGATTATTTGCGCAAGAGACGAAGCGGCAAACATTGCTAAAAACTTACCCCGCGTTTTGCTACAAAAATACAACAGCACTCACGAAGTGATAGTGGTTGATGACAATTCGTACGACGAAACAAAATATTTATTGGAAGAAATAAAACAAGAATTTAAACAACTGCACGTTGTTGAACTTACGCAGGAAGCGAAAACGATTGCCGGTAAAAAATTTCCACTAAGCATTGGTATTAAAACAGCCAAGTATGAAATTGTATTGCTTACTGATGCTGATTGTGTGCCCGCCAGCGAAAACTGGATAGAAAGTATGCAAACAGTATACGACGATGAAACAGAAATTGTTTTAGGTTACGGGGCGTATCATAAAAACAAAACTGTGCTTAATAAGTTAATAAGATGGGAAACTTTTCACAGCGCCTTGCAATACATGAGTTATGCACTTGCGGGTAATACCTACATGGGTGTGGGCAGAAATTTATCTTACAAAAAAGCTATTTTTTACAGGCACAAAGGTTTTAGTGCCCACAACAATATACCAAGTGGCGACGATGATCTTTTTATAAATATTGCCGCTACGAAAAACAATGTGAAAATAAATACCGATCAAGATAGTTTTACGTTAAGTACTACTCCTGCTAGCTTTGCGCAATGGCGTAAACAAAAGAACAGACATTATACAACCTCAAAATACTACCGACCACTACATAAATTTTTACTTGGATTGTATGCGTTTTCTCAGTTTATATTTTTTCCATTAATGGTAACAGCGGCAATTTTTTATGACTGGAAAATTAGCCTTGGAATTTTAGCTGCAATTCTTATTATGGAAACAGTTGTATATAGCAAAACGATGAAAAAGCTGGGTGAAAAAGATTTGTTTCCGTTTTTTATTTTGTTTGAAATATGGATGTTTTTTTACTACATCATATTTGCGCCATCTTTGTTAATGAAGCCAAAGGCGAGCTGGAAGTGAGAGAGATGCAAGACACTAGATTTTAGACACAAGATTAAAACAGTATTTATAAATTGATGAGTCTATGGTCCATTGTCTGTTGTCCATCGTCCACAAATTGAACTTTTTAAATTAGTATGCAACCATGGAACTTATAAAAAAATACTTTGCAGATTTTACAACTGAGCAGGAAGAACAGTTTGCAGTGTTGAAAGATTTGTACACAGAGTGGAATGAAAAAATAAACGTTATCAGCAGGAAGGATATGGATAATTTTTATTTGCATCACGTATTGCATTCTCTCACCATTGCCACAAAGTTTGAGTTTAAACCTGGCACGGAAGTGATGGACCTTGGCTGCGGTGGCGGTTTCCCTGGTGTACCGCTGGCTATACTTTTTCCTGAAACAACTTTTCATTTGGTAGATAGTATTGGCAAAAAACTAAAGGTTGTAAACTGCGTTGCCGAAGCCGCTGGAATAAAAAATATTACCACACAACAGGCCAGGGCCGAAGAAATAAAAAACAGAAAATTTGATGCGGTAGTTTCCCGTGCTGTAGCTCCGCTTGGTAGTTTATGGCACTGGAGCAGAAAACTTATTCGCAAAACTGCAAAAGCAGAAAAAGATGTACCCAATGGTTTAATATGTTTAAAAGGTGGTGACCTTGCATTGGAAATATCTGAAAGCAATTGTAAACCGCATGTGTGGGAAATTAATAAGGTATTTGAAGAAGAATATTTTGAGGAGAAGTTTATGTTGTATCAGCCATTTAAATGACAATAAAAATTATAACAAAACAAACTGCAATACATCCATCTGTTGAATTACATTTATACAAATTATTTTTATGAAAATATCTTTTTCATTCTTAATATTATTTTCAAGCTTTAATTCAATTGCACAGGATATTTCATATAATCGAAAAATAGTTGATACCCTTACGTCCCCTTACTTTTGGGGACGTGGTTATACCAAAGATGGTATGAAAAAAGCCGCTGATTTTTTATCAGGGGAGTTTAAAAATGCCGGACTGCAGCCGCTTAATAAAAAAGATTTTTTGCAAAAATTTTCTTTTTCTGCAAATACTTTTCCCAGAAAAATGGAGGTAGAAGTGAACGGTAAAAAATTGGAACCGGGTACAGATTATATTGTTGGAGCTGATAGCCACACAGGAAAAGCAGAAGGTAGATTACAACAGAGAGACAGCACAACATTTGTAGATGCAGAAAATAAAATTGTTTTAAAATTAGAAAACAAACTCACATGGGATGCCTCCCAAACACAAGAAGACTACAATCTTGTTCGGTTAGATAAAAAGCGATTTACCGAATTACCAAAAAATATTAAGATAAATATTGAAGCAAAACTGATCAAAAAATTTGATGCTGCAAATGTTTGCGCCATGGTTGCCGGCACAGAAAAACCAGATTCATTTATCTTCATCACTGCTCATTACGATCACCTTGGTGGTATGGGAAGTGAAACTTATTTTCCCGGCGCAAATGATAATGCAAGTGGTGTAGCATTGTTGCTAAGCCTTGCAAAATATTATGCGGCACATCCTCAAAAATATTCCATTGGCTTTATTTTATTTGCGGCAGAAGAAATTGGCTTGCTTGGTTCAAAATATTATACCGAACACCCTATTGTTCCACTTAAAAACATCCGTTTTCTTACTAATACAGATCTTGCCGGTACCGGAGAAGAAGGAATCACTGTTGTGAATGCCACAATATTTGAAAAGGAATTTGCTTTGATGAATAAAATTAATGATGAAAACAAATATTTGGTTTCGATTGGCGCAAGAGGAAAAGCTGCCAACAGCGATCACTATTGGTTTACAGAAAAGGGCGTGCCTGCATTCTTCTTTTATACCAAAGGTGGTATTGCTGCTTACCACGATGTGTTTGATAAAGCAGCAACACTGCCATTAAATGAACAGGAAGATTTAATGCAGTTGATGATAAAATTTAATGAAGGGTTGCAGATTCTCAACCGCTAAGACGCAGAGGCGCAAAGTGTTGAAAGTTCAAGGTTGCGAACTACAATTCAGAGTAGTGCATGGTCTGTGGTCAATCGTCTGTGGTCCGTCGTTAGTCGTTCTCCTCTGACTTCAATCAATAGCCTTCCACATATAAACATCTGTCTGTGGCGTATTGCCAATTGGAAAATCATGCTTGTGACTGGTCTGTTTAAAATCAAATTTGCTGTAAAACTTTTGGGCCCTGTAATTAAATTCCCAAACGCCTAAAAAGACGGTATCATACCCCTGGGCCTTTGCATGATTCAGAAAAAAATTCATCATCTGCTGCGCCGCACCTTTACCGTGATACTCCTTTGAAATATAAAATCGCTTTAGTTCTAATGCAGTACTGCCATGTATTTCAGCAAAATCTTCTTTGCCGTTACTAAATAAAATATACCCAACAATTTCTCCTTCTATTTCAGCAATAAAATATTCCATTGCACTATCCGCAACTTCATTTGCCAAAGTTATTTCGTTATAATATTGCTCCAGAAAATGGGCCATATCATCTTCCGAACAAGTGCCGGTAAACGTATCGTAGAAAGTTTTCTTGGCTATAAAAGAAAGCGCAGGCACATCCTCTAATGTGATCCTGCGCATTTTAATTTCCTGCATATTCATTACCAGTTAAATTCAATTAAATTATTCTTCCTGTCCACATCGGCCATGCGTTGTGAAGGATCAATCTCCACTTTTTTAAAATCGGTCAATCTTGTTTTTAATTGTAACACATATGTTGGGTGTGTCCAGCGCCATTCATCATCTACAATTATTTTTTCCGCCCCATCTTCTTTCTTTGCTGCAAACATAAGGTTCAAAGGAACGGTGTGCATTTCTGTTGTACCATCTTTTTTGGTGAATACAACATCTACCGGCATGGGTATTTGTCCAACCCTTCTTAAGCGAATATTTGAAACGCCATTTTCTTCCCACAAACTGTCTATACCATAGTCAATTTTCTTTGTTGTATTTATCCACCATTCTTTGTACCAGTCAAGCTGAACGCCACTTACATCCTGTGCAACTTGTATAAAATCATTTGCGTTAGGGTGTTTAAAGCGCCAGCGTTTATAGTACTCTAATAATATTTTATTACGGGTTTGTTCTCCAACGATGTATCCAAGTTGTGTCATAAAAACACATCCTTTTGAATAAGCATCTATACTGTAGGCAAAGTTGCTGTTGTAATGATCGGCATGCGTAGCCATTGGTTCTTCTACCTTACTTTGCGCAAGGTTAAAATAAGAATCGAAACTACCTGCATGGTGCATTGGTAGTTTAGCTCCTACAGAATCATAATACCGCATTGCATTTGGTTTACCCGCAGCTTCTACACGGCGCACATTTTCAGTATAATAATCATCAACAAGTTGAGATGAGAACTCTGTAAAACCTTCATCCATCCAGGCATATATGCTTTCGTTGGTACCAAGCATCATTTGGTACCAACTGTGCATCCACTCATGAAATGCAGTACCCAAGCCAGGCCCGTTGATTAAAGTTGCCATGGGGTATTCCATACCGCCATCGCCACCTTGTATAAATGAATACTGAGGGTAAGGATATTTTCCAAAGTTTTTTTCGATAAAGGGTAAAACTGCCACAGCGGCATCTGCTACTACCTTCCATGCCGTATCGTTGGCTGGAGAAGCTTCTTTGTAATTATAAATTACATGTATCAATGGTCCGTCAGTATAAGTTTTTCGTACAAGATGAACGTATTCAGGATCCGCCGCCCATACAAAATCATGTATATTTTTTCCAACAAAATGCCATGTCCTTTTTGACGCACCAATTGCTTTTAGTTCTGTATCAGGTTTATCATACCCCCAACCAATTTCAGTTGCATTTATGAGCACTCCGGTACCACCCAATTTATATTCCTTGTCAATGTTTATTGTTACATCGTAATCGCCCCATACACCATAAAATTCACGAGCAACATAAGGTGTTGGGTGCCAACCTTCATAATCGTATTCGCACATTTTTGGATACCATTGGCTCATGCTCAAACGAACGCCTGTGGTTGGGTTATCTCTACCGCTCCTCCGCACCTGCAATGGAACCTGCGCTTCAAATTCCATTTCAAAAATTACTTTTGTTTTGGGTAAAATGGCTTTTGTAAGATTAACTTCTAAAATGGTTTCGTGGTATTTAAATGGCTGTGGTACACCATTCATTTTAAGAGAAATTATTTTTTGATAACCGATTTCGTCTTCCGTTAATTTTGAAATACGATCCTTCACCCGTGCATCCCAATCGGGGCGGCCATTGTTTAAAATTTTACCAAGTTCTCTGCTGCGTACATCCATACTGCTGTTTGGCTGAAACGCATTAAAATACAAATGGTAAAAAACTTTGGTTAAACTTTTATCGCTGTTGTTGCTGTACTCCAATGTTTGCCTGCCTATAAATTGGTTTTTGGGCGCATCCATATCAATGGTCATTTTATAACTCACTCTTTGTTGCCAGCGGATTTCGGGTTGAGCAAAACTGCTGAGTGTAGTAAGTGTAAAGACCAACATCCAAATAACTCTTATCATGTAGGTTCTTTTTTAGAAGGTAAATTTCGGTAAAAGGATTGAGGGTTACAATTAAAGTATGTAAATATTTGATAGAGATCTAAAAAGAATATTTTGGGCATGCCCCGCCAAAGAGCGGGTCGGGCTTTACGCTTCAATCTTTTTGCTCAAAGGCAGCAATCCCGCACTTGATGCGGGACCGCTGCAATCCCCCACGCATAGGTGCAGTGGGCTTAATTGAACAAAAACCTTGGACATTGCTAATCTGTTAATTTAAAACAGGAACAAAGATTTCCGGTTATTAATAATCGACAAAGTAATTTTTCTCTTAAATTGTAGGCAAATAAACAGCAATGAAGCATAAAAAATTAATAAAAGGTTTTCCTTTTGAAAGGTATACCAAAGAATCTTTTTCTGCACAAGAGATGGAAAACAAGTCTGCTGATTTTTATGAGTGGATGGATAAAAGAAGAACCTGTAGAGATTTCTCCGACAAGCCAATTCCAAAAGAAGTAATAGATAATATTTTACTGGCTGCATCTACAGCGCCAAGTGGCGCCCATAAACAACCCTGGACGTTTTGTGTGGTAAGCGATGCCACTATAAAAAAACAAATAAGAAACGCTGCCGAAGTGGAAGAAAAAAAGAGCTATGCAGGGAGAATGAGCGAAGAGTGGCTAAAGGATCTGGAACCAATAGGAACAGATTGGGAAAAACCCTTTCTAGAAATTGCTCCTTATTTAATTATAGTTTTTAAACGCAGCTACGAATTTGAACCAAATAACCATAAACATCAAAATTATTATGTTACGGAAAGTGTTGGTATAGCATGTGGATTTTTGTTAGCCGCCATTCACAATGCAGGGCTTATTGCACTTACGCATACACCAAGTCCGATGAACTTTTTATGCAATGTTTTAAAACGACCTGATAATGAAAAACCGTTTTTACTAATACCTGTAGGTTACGCAGCAGATGAGTGTTGGGTGCCAGTTTTAAAGAGAAAAGAATTGAACGAGGTGGCAGTTTATTATTAACTTGAAGCAAATTTTAGTGTTTAGATTCTCCATCCAAAAAGCTACATTCAAAAACAGATGATCAAGAGCGGCAGGATACGAGGGAGCAGTCTTTTTTTGTACAAGCCTCCCGCAATCGGCGGGAGAAGGTTGTATAAAAAAGGCCTTAGCCCACAGCAGCAGCCCACAATAAGCGGGGCAGGCTTCACAAAAGCTGATTATAGATTAACAGCCGAATGCCCAAATATTTAAAAAGTTAAGCCTTCCCTCCCACCACAATTACAATCTCTCCCTTTACCGTTTTTGCACTAAAATAATCAAATACTTCCTGCAAAGATCCTCTTTTATTTTCTTCAAACATTTTGGTGAGTTCTCTGCTCACACAGCATTGGCGGTCTGTACCGAGGTATTCACCTAAATCTCTTAAGGTGCGCAACAACCGCATGGGGCTTTCGTAAAACATCATGGTGCGCTTTTCTTCGGCCATGCGTTTTAGAAAAGTTTGTCGTCCCTTTTTTAAAGGTAAAAAGCCTTCAAAGCAAAAACTATCTGTAGGCAGACCGCTGTTTACGAGTGCTGGCACAAATGCGGTTGCACCAGGAAGGCATTGTACTTCTATATTATTTTTAATACACTCTTTCACAAGAATATGAGCTGGGTCGCTTATGCCCGGCGTACCCGCATCGGTTATTAATGCAATGGTTTTGCCTGCAAGCATCTGGTCGGCAAGATGCGCTGCAATTTTATGTTCGTTGTGTTGGTGATAGGAAGAAAGTGGCTTATTTATTTTGTAATGATTTAATAAAACGGAAGATGTTCGGGTATCTTCTGCCAAAATTAAATCTGCATTTTTTAAAACCTCCACTCCACGAAAAGTCATATCTGCAAGATTGCCTATGGGGGTGGGGATGAGGAATAACATTAATGAATAATTTAAAAGTTAGTATTGAGTACTTAGTATTGAGTATTTAGATAGTCACTAACATTTCAATATCCATTATTTAAATCAATTTTTTTTACAATTAATCTTACGGCAATTCTCTTGCTGATTACTGCCAACTACTAACGGCTAACTGTTATCTCGTACTGCTCCATCACGGCGTTTGCCAATAATTTTTTAGCTGCATCATCTGCTTTATCGCTTGCCTCCGTTTCACTTTCGGCTTCAATGGTAAGATCTATTTGCTTGCCAATTCTTACATCATGTATACCTGTAATGCCAAGGTTTGCCAGCCCACCCATTACAGCTTTCCCTTGAGGATCGAGCAGATTTTTTAGTGGCATTACTTTTATTTGTGCAGTAAATATCATGCTGTTCTATTTTTGAATGCCAAAGATAAAATAATGTAAGCTATAAAAATTAAAGGAGCTGCAAGCCATTGAAAAATAATGGCGGCTATAATTGAAATAATAGCAATGATGTATTTGGGTAGGTTATCTTTCAGTGACAGGTTTTTAAATTTTAAGGCCATTAATGGAAGTTTACTTACCATTAACCAACTCACCACCAAAATTAAAGCGTATAAAAACCACTTATTAAGCAGAATATTTAAAAGTGTCGCATTGGTAGCATTCCAATAAATAAGCGGTAAGCTTGCTACTAACAAACCTGCAGCCGGTATGGGTACTCCTTTAAAACCATACTGCTGGCTGTTGTCTAAATTAAACCTCGCAAGCCTGTAAGCTCCCGCCGCCGCAATGATAAAGGCAGGAACAAGCAAAAAAACAGAAGTGTTTATGCCCCCTTCATTAGCTGCAAAACTCATCCTTAAAAACTGGTAAACAATCATGGAAGGGGCTGCGCCAAAACTTACCACATCTGCGAGTGAGTCTAACTGCTTGCCCATTTCGGAGGATGCGTTAAAAAGGCGTGCAACAAAGCCATCCAAAAAATCTACAACTGCGGCAACACCAATAAACAGAGATGCCATCCACATCTTTTCGGATAGATCAATAAACTGTGCACCTTCAGTGTCATATTGAATTGTAATGCCATTTTGCATTGTATAAATAATAGCTATACAGCCGCAGATTAAATTAAGGAGGGTGAATATGTTGGGGATTTGTTTCATTTTGATGGACGATAGACGATGGACAATTGACCATGGAAGCTCAACATTCCTACGCTTTCGGTTTGCTTATTTTTTGAATGAATTTTTAAATGATTGAATTCGTTTAACTAAAATTATGAGTTGATTGTGATGAATATCAAAAATTTCCTTGCTTATATAATCTCGTTTCAAGGATAAATGTACAGCTCCAACGACTTCCAGTGCTGAACGCTGGGCATAACCTAAAAACCTGTGTTGCTCAGCATCTGATTGACCTGTAGAACCCTCAGCAATATTGAGAGAAATAGAATCTGCCGCTCTTTTTATTTGCGAGGTAAGTGAAAACATTTCTTCTTTTGGAAAACTCCTTGTTAGTAGATGTATATTATTTGCCATCTCTAAGGCTAGTTGCCAAACTTCTAATTTGTCAAATTTAAAAGCCATGCTTAATTTCTTTTACAAAATTTTAATTTGAAGTTTTAGATAAATATCGACGGAATGCTATAAAATTTATGGTCCATCGTCCGTGGTCTATCGTCTATTAGCAACTCTCATCATTGCTTCTATCTCCTCTACCTCAATCGGAATATTCTTCATCAAATCTTTATTGCCATTCTTTATAATCCAAAAATTATTTTCAATGCGGATGCCCATTTGTTCTTCTTCGATGTAAATTCCGGGCTCTATTGTAAAAACCATTCCTGCTTTTATTGGTTCGGTACGTGTGCCAAGGTCGTGCACATCTATACCCAAGTGATGCGAAATACCATGGTACAAATATTTTCTATACGCACGGTCGTGTGGGTTTTCATTTTTTATATCGCTCTTTTTCAGAAGCCCTATTTTTTGAAACACTTCTGTGGCTTGGTCACCAATTTTTTCGGTATAATCTACAATACTGATACCCGGCTTTAAAATACTTGCCGCATATTTATGAAGATGAAGGCATGCGTTATAAACTGTTTTTTGGCGCTTTGTAAATTTGCCATTTACAGGAACCGTACGGGTAAGATCCGCTGCGTAGTTACCATACTCTGCGCCAAAATCCATTAAAATTAAATCCCCATCTTTACACTCTCTGCTGTTTTCTACATAATGCAAAACCCGTGCGTTGTCGCCACTTGCTATGATGCTGCCGTATGCTTCGCCTGTAGCACGCTGCATTAGAAATGAATGAATAATTTCTGCATGAATTTCATACTCCATTACACCAGGCTCTATAAACTGCAACAGTTTTCTAAAAGTGATATCGGTAATGTCGATTGCCTTCTGAATAACTTCCACTTCTTCAGCAGATTTTATAGAACGTAGTTCTTTTAAAATTGGTGCGCTGCGTTTGTAATTGTGTAGTGGATAGCGCTCTTGCATCTGTTTTGCAAAACGATAATCTCTCACAGCAATATTGCTTGCTTTGCGATCGTTTTCATTTGTGTTGAGGTAAATATTTTCTGCCAGGTGTATCCATGGCTGTAACATGGCATCTAATGAATCTAGATAAACCAACGTTTCTATTCCTGAGATATTTTGAGCCTCGTTTATTCTTAATCTGTGGCCATCCCATTTTTCTTTCATTTCATTTGGTCTAATAACAACCAACACTTCGCGGTATTTAGTATCTGGATTATCCGGAAAAAAAATCAACATCGTCTCTTCCTGCTCTATGCCTGTAAGCCAATACAGATCAGCGTTTTGCTTAAACTTGTGCAGCGCATCGCCATTAATAGGCAGTTCATCATTGCTGTTGAATATTGCAATAGAATTTTTTGGAAGCTTGTTTACAAAACGTTGTCTGTTTTGAATAAAAATATCGGGATTGAGTGGAAGGTATTTCATTGATGTAATGTTTTGTGCTGCAATATAATTTTTTTTAAGTCACGAAATTTTGAAGTATTCAAAAGAGATAAATTATAGGCTATAAGAGCAATGCAGATAAAAGTTGAAAAATGGTACACTTCTGAAGAGCGCGGGGATAGAAGCGAAAATCCTTTTCTGTTGCTGCCTTTTAGCAACAGAAAAGACCTGCCTGCCTGTAGGAAAGTTGTAGCAAATAGCCCGAACAAATGTTCATAAATGCAAAAGGCTCACCGCCAAAAAAAACCTCGACAAATTTGTCAAGGTTTTTAATATATCAATCAAAAATATTAATCAATTTTTGGCGCCGCTGCAAGTATTTCATCGCTCACACCACTTGCATATTTCTCAAAGTTTTTTACAAACTGTTTTGCAAGCGTTATCGCTTTTTCATCGTAGGCATTTTTATCGGCCCATGTATTGCGAGGATTTAAAATTTCACTCGGTACGTTGGGACATTCCTTGGGCATCATCATGCCAAAAACTGGATGGGCCTCATACTCTACATCATCTAATTTTCCTTCCAGCACCGCCGTTATCATTGCCCTTGTATAGGCAAGTTTCATTCTACTTCCAACACCATAAGGACCACCGCTCCAGCCAGTGTTTATCATAAACACATTTACACTAGCATCCGTTATTTTTTTACCAAGCATTTCTGCATATTTTCCAGGATGTAGTGGCAAAAACGGCGCACCAAAACATGCACTAAAAGTTGCTGATGGCTCTTTAACACCTGCTTCCGTTCCTGCTACTTTTGCTGTATATCCGCTGATGAATTGGTACATTGCCTGGCCTGCAGTTAGCTTGCTCACGGGCGGAAAAATACCATAAGAATCTGCTGTTAAAAAGAAAATATTTTTAGGTGTTTTGCCGATAGATGGCTCCAATGCGTTGCTGATAAAACTAAGCGGATAACTTATTCTTGTGTTCTCTGTAATATCTTTATTTGCAAAATCAATTTTGTTTGTACCCGGCACAAATTCAACGTTTTCTACCAATGCGCCCGGGCGAATGGCATTGTAAATTTCAGGTTCGTTTTCTGCACTAAGATTGATCAATTTTGCATAACACCCACCCTCAAAATTAAATACGCTGTCGTTGGTCCATCCGTGCTCATCGTCTCCAATTAATTTACGATTCGGATCCGCACTTAGCGTTGTTTTGCCTGTACCGCTTAGCCCAAAGAAAACGGCTGTGTCACCTTCTGCTCCTACATTTGCAGAGCAATGCATGCTTAAAACATTTTTTTGATGTGGCAAAATAAAATTAAGAATAGTAAAAATACCTTTTTTCATTTCACCTGTATAACCTGTTCCACCAATTAAGATAGTCTTCTTTTTAAAACTCGTCATAGCAAAATTGTGCTGCCTTGTTCCATCAATTGCAGGATCAGCGAAGAAGCTTGGTGCGTGCAAAATTGTCCACTCGGGCATGAAATTTTCCAATTCACTTTCTTGCGGACGGAGAAACATATTGTAAGCAAATAAATTGCTCCATGGGTTTTCATTTACGACACGAATATTTAGTCGGTATTTCAAATCTGCACACACATAAGAATCTCTAACCCACAATTCTCTTTGCTCTAAATGGGTGATAAGCTTTGCGTGCATATTATCAAAAACCTCTGGCGTAATAGCGATGTTGAAATCGTTCCAATGCACAACATCTTTGGTAATATCGTCCTTTACGCAGAATTTATCTTTTGGGCTTCTGCCGGTAAATTCCCCTGTATTAATGAGTAAAGCACCGGTATCATTTAGCTTGCCTTGGCCAAGCTTAATAGTAGCATCTGAAAGCTCTTGAGGGGTTCGCTGGTAATTTAAGTTTTGAGTTGTGTTTATACCTATGGTTGCCAAAACATCGTGGACTGTTGCAGACATTTGAGATACTGACATATCATTTTTTTTAGTGAGGCAGCAAATATAGGAGTTGTGTTTAAGGTGACAAATTTTTACAACATGGCATTTATCTATTTTTAGATGTTTTTTCTAAAAAGGCGAAGGATGAAAAAATATTTTTTAAATTATTAACAGAAAAGGAGCTTTTCTAATTTTATTTCAATTTATCTCGGTTTTATGATTCTTCAAATGAAGTAGATAAAGACAGAAATAATATAGCGAAGGATGATTTTTAGCAATTATTTTTACCATGCCATTTAGAAACTCAGTTCAGGAATTTCTCCTTCCA